>JACZRM010000173.1 GCA_022576105.1 Chloroflexota bacterium
TATGCCGTCTCCCCGACAACTCATTATAAAATGCACCGCAGAGTGCGCCGAGAGGGATAGATTAAATTGATTTCTCCGTCAGCTCGGGGGCATCAGCGGTAAATACACTACTTCAGTGAGAATTGGGCCGGTGGTGAGTGAATACTTAAGAACCTGGTTCCTGGGCGCTCGACTCCTCTCCTGACAAGGGCAACTGGCGGTAGTAAATACCCCAAGACTGCATCAGCTCCTCAACCTTCGAGTCTTTCAACCCCACCAATTCGCGGAAGAATCCAGCCAGCGCGTGGGAAGGCATCTGCTCGCTGGTGCAAACCCAACTGCGCTCGGCCGGCACGACATAGATCAGTCCGCTCTGATGGGGGCAACTCATCTGGATACGGGTCATTTCTTCTCCAGGTTTGACGGTTAAGCCAGACGCGGGTAAATCAAACTCAGGCATTCAACTTTCCTCTCCTTGGACTAGACCAACATTATACTGGATAACTCGACCGGCCTCTCCGGGGGTCACTATCAACCAGGATAAACTACAGTGGCGTCGGATCTTACTATATACGACGGTTTTCGGTCGTGAAAATCAGCGGTTCCCGTTCCTCCCGAGGCCCTGGCACGACGAAAACGCCAACCGCTGGTTAGTGGTGAGCCTTCCAGCAAACTCAGAGCCTGCCCTGAGTTTATCGAAGGGACCGGCTGGTCGAACCAGGAACGGCTTAAGTATTTATTTCTGATGACTAGGTTTATTCCCTATCTTTATTCCTATGAGATGCGATCGCCCAGCGGGTTGGACTCTTCCCTATTGACAGCATGGTTTTACCAGCAGATAAACTAGGGGTGTTTCGCACAACGAAAATTTCGTTAACAAATGTGGGATGGGGAGGAGCGTAGCTAGAGCGCTGACCATCTGTTTGGTCGACTCTTGTTATAATTGAAATATGGTATTAGGTGCAGAGGTTCTTGACGGCCTGAATCCGGCGCAGCAAGAGGCCGTGGAAACGGTAGACGGTCCTCTACTGATCATAGCCGGGCCGGGCAGTGGCAAAACCCGGGTAATCACCCATCGAATCGCCTATCTGGTGCGGGCCCGCCAGACTAGCCCCTACAGTATTGCGGCGGTGACTTTTACCAACAAGGCCTCCCGGGAAATGCGGGAGAGATTGCACCGGCTGGTGGGCGCCGGGGCTGAGTCGCTTACTGTGGGGACCTTTCATGCCTTCTGCGCCCGGTTGCTGCGCTTGGACGGTGACCTGGTTGGCTTGAACTCCAACTATTCGATCTATGACTCGGACGATCAGATTGCCATGGTCAAGCAAGCTCTGGAATTGGCCGAGCTTGATCCCAAACGGGTTCATCCCAGAGCCGTGCAGAGCGTAATCTCCAAGGCCAAGAGTCTGCTGTTGGATGCGCGGGGTCTGGAACAGAGCGCTGACAATTACTTTGATGAGACCTGCGCTCGAGTCTACCATTTTTACGAAGAACTGCTGGCCCGAAACAACGCGGTGGACTTTGATGATCTGCTCCTGAAGGCGGTCCAACTGTTCCGTTCCAGCGATGCTGTGCGCGAGAAGTACCAGCAGCGCTATCGATACCTGATGATCGATGAGTTTCAGGATACCAACATTGCCCAGTACCGGCTGGCCCAGCTCCTGACCGGCGAAGAGCACAATATCTGTGTTGTGGGGGATCCGGACCAGTCCATCTATTCCTGGCGCAACGCCGACATTCGCAACATTCTTAGCTTCCAGAAGGATTACCCTGAGACCAAAACCATCGCCCTGGAGCAGAACTACCGCTCTACCGGGACGATCCTGGCGGCGGCCAAGAGTCTGATATCTTCCAATGGTCAGCGGCTGGACAAAGACCTGTTTACCGACAATGGGTCGGGCGTGCCGTTGGTGGTCCATGAGGCCTACGACGAAGCGGAAGAGGCTGGGTTCGTAATTTCCGAGGTTGACCGCTTGGTACGCCAGGAAAAGGTCAAGCCCGGAGATTGCGCCGTGATGTACCGGGTGAACGCCCAGTCCCGGGCGCTGGAAGAAGCCTGCCTGCACAAAGGGATCAAGTATCGCCTGGTTGGCGGCGTCCGCTTCTATCAGCGTCGAGAAGTTAAGGACCTGATAGCCTACCTGAATCTGCTCAGCAATCCCCAGGACGAGGTCAACCTGAGCCGGGTGATCAATGTGCCTCCTCGGGGCATTGGGGCCAAGTCTATGCAGGAACTGGTCCGGTATTCTCATAGTGAGGGCGTGTCACTGTACGGGGCGATGCAGCAAGTGGCTTTTGCCAAGGCCCAAGGGCAACCTGTTCCGGCTCGGATAACCGGGCGGGCGGCGGCCTCGGTGGCCAGCTTTATTACGGTGGCCGACCGTCTAATCGGTTTTACTCAGGAATTGAAGGTGGTGGACTTGATTGATCGGGTCCTAGAAGAGTCGGGACTGCGTAGTCACATCCAGAACAGTGATGATTCCCCGGACGAACGCTGGGAAAATATACTGGAGTTGCGGGAAATTGCGCGGGAGTTCAATGCCGAAAACCCGCCCAATGGGCTGGCAACCTTGCTGGAACGTCTCTCCCTGGTGGCCGACGTGGACAACTATGAGGAATCGGAAGAATCCATGACCCTGATAACCCTGCATCAGGCCAAAGGCTTGGAGTTTCCGGTGGTGTTCATCGTGGGGCTGGAAGAAGGGATACTGCCCCATAGCCGTTCCATGGAGAGCGCGGCTGAAGTGGAGGAGGAGCGTCGGCTGTGCTACGTGGGTATCACCCGGGCCCAGCAGAGGCTTTATTTGTTAAGGGCTTTTCGCCGGGGCTTTATGGGGAATACCGGTCCAACCCTGGCGTCTCGGTTCTTGCGGGAGATACCCTCTGAATTGATCGGCGCCCCGGTTAGCCGTCCGGTCCAGGCTGCCCTTACCTCCAACGTGGCCAAGACCGATACCTGGGTAAAAATAGCGACTCAGTCCGCCCCGACGCCTAATCGGCCGGTGCTGAATGTGGGCGACCGGGTGACTCATACCGCTTTTGGTGAGGGTGTGGTTATGGAAAATACCGCGGTGGATGGAGACTACGAAGTGACGGTCCAGTTTGCCCAGGGAGTAGGAGAGAAGCGGCTCTTGCTCAGTTTTGCGCCGCTGGAGAAGTTGGCCGACTAATTAGCCGCCTTTGCCTGGTCTTCGCTTGGGCGATAGCGCTTTTGCGCCAATGGCCAGATAAGGTTGGACTCTGGATGTGGGTGTAGGGACACGGTGTGCCGGGCCGCTGCCTGAAATCTACCATGCCACCAGGTTCCAACCCTGGAACAGGTCCCGATAGGTACCGCCGATCACCGTAGCCTGGGCCCGCTTCACCTTGATCCAGTAAGCTTTCCCTATTGCCAATTCGGTCAACGTAGAATAGGGAGCGATATCTGATTTTGGATCGTAGAAAGACCACTCCTTGGTAGCGTTGCTGAAGTGGAATATACGGATCAAATTGGCGCCCAAGGGACTTAGCTGGCTGTTTAACGGATAAGTGATGGGGTTGGGGATAGTCGCAGGTTGGCTGCTAGAGACGGTTGAAGTCGTGCCGGTTACGGTAAATGTGAGGGTATAGATTTTCCCGCCGACTTGAATGGATATGGGCTGGGTCCCGGCGTCAATCTTGGGGATGGTGGCGTTGACTGTAAGTTTCCCATTCAAGTCGGTATATATTTTTGCTGGATCCGCAATCCGTTCGGGACCGATTGTCAGTGAGTTCACTTGGATAAATGAATTAAAATCTATCCCAGTAATGGTCACGGCGGTACCTGGGTCTCCGGAGCTAGGGCTGATTGATACTGACGGCTTCACAATCGAGTGTTTGGCGATGGGTTGTAAAGATGCGCCGGACATGATCGCTTTAACAACATTATCGGTCGAGGGAATGGTCACGTTGGCCGGTACTTTAAACGTAGTGGTAAATCCCCCGGTCGAGTCCGGGTACGCGGTGGCTACCTGTTCATAGTTGGAAGCCGTCAGATAATAGCTGATGGTGACCGCAGGTACCTGGTCGGTGCCCAGATTGGAACTGGCGACCGGGTAGTTTGAGCCGGTTACCGTTATTGTACTGCCGGCCCGGCTTGAGGTGGGCGTTATCGTGATTGAGGGTGTGGAGACGGTCAGCGCGGCCGAAGCGCTGATGTTACCGCTGTCGGTCGCGGTAATGGTCTTGGAGCCGGCTGCCAGGGTCACGCTATTTAATGGAATGACCAGGTTGGTTACAAATCCACCGCTGGTGTCCAGCTTCACCGGATAGCCAAAGTTTATTTTATCGGTATCGATTGTGACGGCCCCGATGGTCAATGAAGATAGGGTAGCCCCGCCGCCGGGGGTGAAATTTTCGCCGGTGATGGCCACAAATTGGTTGGGCAGAGCGGTGGTGGGCGCTATCGTAATCTTTGGCGCAGCCGCCGCCAGAGATTGTGTTGGCCCGGCAGACAGAGAGGCCAACAGTAACGCCGTAGCCAAGACCACCGTGGCCCAGACCAATCGATGATGTGGGAAAACCTTTCGCATCATTTCGCCTAATTTAGTTTAAGTGCTCTTTTGCTATCAGAGGTAAGGGTGTAATCCCCTGTAGTTCTGGTGGACACACCGAGGTGGGCGCTGAGCAATGGCAGAGATAGTAGTTAAATTCGTTGAAACTGAGTCTGAACTGGAAGGCGCAATCAACGTTCGCATGCGGGTTTTTGTGGTGGAGCAGCAAATACCGGTGGCAGAGGAGATTGATGATGCCGATGCCACCGCAACCCACGCGATTGCGCTCTACCAGGGGCAGATAGTTGGCACCGGTCGGTTGCTC
>JACZRM010000174.1 GCA_022576105.1 Chloroflexota bacterium
CCGCTCTCGGAACTACAACTTTCCGGCTTTACTGTAAAATAACCGGTGTAGCTTCTCCAATAAGAGAATAGATCATGCAATTTGGGGCTAGTGACCCTGGCTTGGAAGTACGGAGAAAATTGAGATGGAATCTGAAGTATTATGGAAGCTAGCTCTATTTGTGCTGTGCATGATCTTATCCGGCTTTTTCTCATCGGCTGAGACTGCCTTCATCGCTCTGCCACGCGCACAATTGATGCAATTGGTAAACAGCGGAAATTCCCGAGCCAGGCTGGCGCTCCACCTGGTCCAGCGTCCGGAAAGACTGTTGGCCACCGTTTTGTTAAGCAACAACCTGGTCAACACTGCCGCCGCCGCTCTGGGCACTGTAATAGCCATTAGCCTGATCCAAAACTCGACCCTGGCCCTCTTGGCATCCACCCTTACCGTCACATTTTTGCTTCTGGTATTCAGTGAGGTATTACCCAAGACAGTTGCTTGGAAGCGATCAGAGCAAGTGTCGTTGGCCTTTGCCAGGCCTCTAGCGCTGGTGCAATGGGTGTTATTCCCGGCGATACAAATCCTTCACGGTATAACTTTGGCCTTCACCAAAGTTGTAGGTATCGATACCCAGATGGCCAGAAGCAGCGAGCAAGAAATCAAGACTCTCATCAGGGTTGGGGCACAAGCTGGTGAAGTGGAACCCTCTGAGGCCACCCTGCTGGAAAGGGTCTTTAGATTTGGCGATCAGCAGGTTACGGAGATTATGACCCCCAGACCGGACATAGTATGGGTGCAAGAAGGGACTACCCTGAACCAGTTTTTTCAGATTTATTCGGGACACCGTCACACCCGGTTCCCGGTATTTCAAGATTCGATTGAAAATGTTACCGGCGTCATCTCGATAAAAGATTTGTTCCTGGCCTTAGCCCAAGGTAATTTGGGCCTGGATGATTCAGTGACCAGTCTGGCCAGGCCTGCTATGTTCGTCCCGGAGACCAAGCCAGTAAGGGAAACATTTGCCGAGATGCAATCAAGTCGCCAGCGATTGGTGTTGACGGTGGATGAGTTTGGGGGTATCGCTGGGATGGCCACTCTAGAGCAGTTGCTGGAAGTAATTGTCGGAGAGGTTGCTGATGAGGGCGATGTACCGGAGCAAACCTATGTCGCCGTCAGCGATACGGTTTTTCGGCTGAAAGCCAGCGTCGGAATAGCCGAGATCAATGATGAGTTGGACCTGCAATTACCGGAGGGTCAATATAAAACTGTAGCGGGGTTCATTCTGGAAACATTGGGGCGTGTTCCGGTAGAAGGCGATTCCGTACATTTTCAGGACCTGACGTTAACGGTGCGGACGATGGACGGTGTTCGGATCGACGAGGTTGATGTGGAGCGGATCGAATAACAACGCCCGAGGTCTGGGCGCCTGGTTCTAAAATAGAACCGGCCCAGTTGGTATGTTTCTTGACCCGATGTTTCCGCTATGATTAACTGTAGGCCAACACCCCCAACTGACACGCAATAAAAGATGAGACTTGCGGCCGGCCAGCCGCACTCTCCCCTTGCGTCGGCGCACGAGGCAGTATGCAATTTGGCATGTTTATGGAATTTGGCATTCGTCAGGGCGGGACTCAGGCCCAAGCCTTTAAGGAAGGTTTTGATCTGGTCGACGCAGCCGAGGAATGGGGCCTGGATGGCGCTTGGCTGGCCGAACTCCACTTCAATCCAACCCGGTCAGTCCTCTCTTCGCCGATAACTATTGCCACCTCCATTGCCACGCGCACCAAGCGGATGCGAGTGGGCATGGCGGTATACGTGCTGCCCCTGAACAACCCGTTGCGCATCGCCGAAGAAGTGGCCACCGTCGATCAGATTAGCGAAGGAAGGTTCGAGTTTGGCATCGGACGCAGCGGCTTCGCCCGTTCCTACGATACTTATGGAATTTCCTACGATGACAGCCGCCGCCGTTTCAAGGAGACTCTTGAAGTGCTGCAAGAGGCCTGGAAGGGTGAACCGTTTTCCTACCAAGGCGAGTTGTACAATTTTGAGAACGTATTGGTCACTCCGCTGCCCTACCAAAAGCCCCATCCCCCCATCAGAATTGCCGCCACCACGCCGGAGACCTTCCCCTACATGGGTCAGCAGGGCCATGCAATATTCGTGGGCCTGCGCGGTCTGAACATTCCGGAACTCAGCGCTTGTATCAAGGAGTATCGAAAGTCCTGGCAAGAAGCTGGGCATCCAGGCACTGGGGATGTCTCGCTGCGAATTCCCGTCTACGCGGGAGAGACCGAGCGTTCGGCTACTGACGAGCCATTTGACAGTATCAGCGCCTACTTCAGCCGCATGGGCACCATCTACCGGGAGTCGGCTGGCCGTGCCGGAATCGACGCGACGGAATTGCGCAACGACCGGGCCGAACGCTTGGCAGCTTTGTCCTACGAGCAAATTTTGGAGACCAAGGTGGCCTTCGGCAGCGCCGAGGGTTTGGTGGACCGCTTCCACTACTTGGAAGAAGAGTTGGGCCTGAACAGCATCGTCGCCGAGCTCAATGCCGGAGGACTGATACCCGCCGACCGGGTCCGACAAAGCCTGAAGGTTCTCACCCACCAGGTAATGCCCGCTTTCAAGTGAGCCGCCGCAATTTTTGCCGCATTAGCGGACTCGGTTCACGTTCCCCCAAGTTTCCCGCTGACCTGCATCAGTTTGCATGTGATAAATATAGGATGTTCTAAGTGAATATTTCGATCTTGGATGACTACCAGGGAGTATCCCCCCAATTTGCCGAATGGTCGGAACTTCCTCCCGGCATGGACCTTCAAATATTCCAGGACCACCTGGCCGACGAAGATGCCCTGGTAGAACGGCTGGCAGCGTCTCATATAGTTATGGGAATGCGGGAGCGTACTCCGTTCCCTCGGTCACTGTTGGAGCGTCTGCCGGACCTGCGCCTGCTGGTGACTTCCGGCGCCGGCAATGCGTCCTTCGACCTCCAGGCCGCCACCGAGTTGGGCATTGTTGTTTGCGGGACCGGCGGGTCTGGGGAGGGTCCCACTGAACTTACCTGGGGTCTGATCATCGGGATGCTGCGCAAGATTCCCCAGGAGGATCAGGCGACTCGTCAGGGAAGCTGGGGCACCACGGTGGGGATTGGCCTCCAGGGAAAGACGCTGGGATTACTGGGTCTGGGGCGCATTGGCTCTAAGGTGGCCAGGGTGGCCAACGCCTTCGACATGAACGTCATCGCCTGGAGCCAGAACCTCACCGCTGAGCGTGCCGCCGAGTGTCAGGCCACCCTGGTTGACCAGGAAACACTGTACCAGGAATCGGACATTGTCTCGGTGCACCTCCGCCTGAGCGACCGCACCAGGGGCCTGGTCGGGGCCAGCCAGTTGGCGTTGATGAAACCCACTTCCTACATAGTAAATATCTCCCGAGGCCCGATCATTGATGAATCTGCTTTGATTGAAGTGCTGCGCCGACACAGCATTGCCGGGGCGGCCATCGACACCTTTGACGTTGAGCCGCTGCCACCGGAGAATCCGTTGTTGGGAATGTCCAATGTTCTGTTGACTCCCCATATTGGCTACGTGACTGAAGAAGCGTATCGGGCGTTCTACGGTGGGTTGGTGGAAGATGTCAGGGCCTTTGTCAGCGGTGAACCCATCCGGGTGTTGAACCCGGATGTTTTAGAGTCTTCCCAGATGCGGGGGCCTGCCGAATAGCAGCGCCGGTAATTCGACAATCAATCTGGCGATTATCAACTAACACACCCTTGTTGTGCAGGAGCGGACGATGAAAGCGGTCAGGATTCATGAATTCGGCGATCTGGATGTTCTGCGCTGGGAAGAAACTCCCGTTCCTGAACCCCGTCCGCACCAGGTATTGATCAAGGTGGAGTCGGCCGGGGTCAACTACGCCGACATTATGCGGCGCAAAGGCGGCTATCCGGGACCGGATCTGCCCTCAACCCTGGGCCTGGAAGCCGCCGGCACCATCGAGGAGCTGGGAGCAGATGTTACCAACCTGACGGTGGGCCAGCGGGTGATGGCCATGGGCCCCCAGGGCAATGCCGAATATGTGGCGGTCAACGCCAACCTGGTTTTCCCCTACCCGGAGACCACCGACCCGATACAGGCGGGCGGAATGCCCATTGTTTTTCTCACCGCTTACCACCTGCTCAAGACCAGGGGGCAGATGCAATCGGGAGACACGGTGCTGATCCAAGCGGGTGCTTCCGGCGTGGGCACTGTGGCCACCCAATTGGCCAAGGCTTGGGGCGCGCGGGTGATCACCACCGCATCCAACCAGGACAAACTGGACCTGAGTAAATCGCTGGGCGCCGACATCACCATCAACTACACCAACGATGATTTTGAGTCTAAAATCCAGGAGATTACCGATGGCAAGGGTGTGCAACTGGTGCTGGAATGCGTTGGCGGCCCGGTGCTGGAAAAGAGCGTTCGGTGCGTCGCGGCCTATGGTCGGTTGATCAGCTACGGCAACGCCTCCGGCACTCCGGCCAACATACCCTCTGGCGACTTCACATCGGCCAACCGCACAATCATCGGGTTTAGCATGGGGCGCTCTCCAGTGGGGAGCCTGGACCATAAAGCCGCGATGGCGGAACTTTTCCCGATGATTACCAGCGGCAAGGTCAGGTTGATCGTAGACCAGGTCTTGCCGATGGCTGAGGCCGCCAAAGCCCACCAGCACCTGTCGAATCGGGGCAGCAAGGGAAAGGTGATCCTGGTGCCCTGAGGCGTGCTCACAAAAATGCCGTCTCCTTTTCGGCTTGATGGCCCGGTAACCTGCTATTCCATC
>JACZRM010000175.1 GCA_022576105.1 Chloroflexota bacterium
TCGGCGTATCCAGCAATAGGAGCGGCTTCCAGGGTGCGGCTAGCCGACACCAGGGAAAAATAATTTATCCCTCGATCGAACAAATGACGCCGCAGCAAGCGCGGGTACTTGGTGGCGATGCGCAACTGGGCGCCTTTTTCGTGAAACTCCAGGGCCAGGTCAGCCAAATCGTCCACCGATGTTACGTCCAGCCAAGAGTTGGGCACCGCCAGCACAAAATCACACCGGCCATAACCCAAGTCCTCAATCAGGGCCGATACCTTTTTTTCGTCGCTGCGGTATTCCAGCAGGCGGTCCAAGCCGGTGATGCCCAGTTCAGCGCTGCCTTCCTCCACCTTGTGGGTAATATCGGCAGTCCGTTGAAACAACACCTCAATTCCCGGCAGGGCCGGAATGTAGGCGGTATAGCGGCGGGCGCTGGGGCGGCGCACCTCGATACCGCAGTCCTTCATGAAATCAAGCGTGCCGTCATAAAGGTCGCCGTCGCTGGGCAACACCATGCGCAGGATATTGCCGTTTTTGGCGCCGTTGCGGGTGTCGTTGTTGGAGCGTAAAGTCATCGAATTTCAGGCCTTGCTATTAACCCTATCCTACCTGTTCGGGCATGGCGCGGCAAGAGTGAATCAGCCGGCAGCATGCGCTACTCAACCTGATGCAGCGTTCTCTGCCCGTCATGACCAACCACCACCACCTGAGTCAAGCCATTTTCAACGGCATGGCTGATGGCGTCCGATAGATTCAAACCGCTGACCTCTAACTCAACCAGCATGCCGCTCTGCCGCAGTTCCTGGGCGGCCGCCAAAGCGTGGTCATGACTGGAGGCGCCCTCCGGCAACACCAATGCCGAGGAGGGCCACTGGAGCAGACCGTTTTTCGACGACGCGCCGGCCCCGCCACCAGCGAGGTTGGCGGGGGTCAGTTCCACCAGCGTATCCATATTGTAGGCGAATCCCAAGGCAGGCACCGGTTCAGGACCGCCCAGCGCCCGAGCCAGGGCGTCATAGCGCCCGCCACCGCCCAGGGAACCGGAGCAGTCCGGATGAGTGACCTCAAAGATAATCCCGTTGTAATAGCCAATACTGCGGGCCAAACCGAAGTCAACCACCAGGCTGCCGGACAGCGGGGACTGGCTTTCTAATAAGTCTACCAACGTGCCGAACCGGTCCAGGGCTGCCAAGTTGGCCCCAGCCTGTTGCAGCACCCGGCGCGCTCCCTGGATTGCCGACGCCGGGGCTTGGTGAATACCGGCCAGATCAGCCGCCAGCTTGAACCCTCGCTCCAGACTTTCCCGGTCATCGCTGCCCCGCAGTTTCCGCAGCAGCCGCTGGACTACTTCTTCAGGATTTCGTTGTCCCAACTGGGGAGATTCACCGCCGCTCCAATTCAAGAAGCCGTGCAGCACCTCCCTGGCCTGGGCGTCATCCAGACCGTGTATCGCGGCGCTGAGATTAAGGTCCTCAGGCCCGGCCCCCGCCAGGTGCAAATTTTGGGCCCGCTCCAACAGAGAGGCACTATCTTGAGTGCCATCTTGCAGCGCTGGGACATTGGCGATGATAAACGTCCTGGCCCGGTCGGAGATACCCACGGTATCCAGCAAGCTGTGCAGCACGTCCAGGTCGGCCAGTTTAACCCGATAGCCGGTAATGCCCAGTCCAAAAATCACATCGGCGGCCAGTGTAACCAACTCGGCGTCGGCCAGAACCCCGCCAACGCCGATTAGTTCAGCGCCAACCTGGGTGAATTGCCCCCTCGACGCGGTGGACCTGCCGTCGTAGCGAAATACCGGCCCGGAGTATTGCCACCGAGACGGTATCCCTTCCGGTCGTGCCACTTCCAAATAATGCGCCATGATGGGGGCGGTAAATTCCGGGCGCAGACTGACGGAATTGCTGCCCGGGTCCAGGAAGCTGAACATCTGCGAGGCCAGTTCTCCGCCGGATTTGCGCAGGAAGAGGTCGGCCGGGGCCAGAATCGGCATTTCCAAGACCTGGTAGCCGTAGCTACCCATGAGATGCAGCAGTCGGTCCTGGAGATTTCGGCGGTACAGCCAGGCTTTTTGGAGGCTGGTCCCTCCGTCTTTTGGGGCTCTCAATGGATTCATCAACGCTTCGATATTGTACTCCAGTGGTATAAAATGGTTCAACCTAAACCAATTTCAGCCGCCTTCAATTTTATCTCCGCCCCGAGGGTCATTCCCGGTTCGCAGATGGGGCAGCGCCAAGGCCAACCATGCCCAGAAACCTAGTAGCAGAAACGCTGCGCCAAGGGCTATACACTCGCCTAATCGGTCGTCGCATACTGTTTTTCCAGGAACTCGGCTCCACCATGGATGAAGCCGCGCGTCAGGCAGACCTGGGCGCTGAGGAGGGAACCGTGGTAATCGCCGAGACCCAGACCGCCAGCCGGGGTAGATTCGGGCGTACCTGGGTGTCCCAGGCCGGCAACCTGTACCTGTCGGTGGCGCTCTACCCCAGCCTGGCAGCCCTGCCCTATCTGAGCTGTCTGGGAGGGTTGGCGGTGGTCCGGGCAATTCAGCGCACCACTAGGCTGCAACCCCGGATAAAGTGGCCCAACGACGTGTTGGTCGGCGGCGCTAAAGTCGCGGGAATATTGGCCGAAAGTGCGCTGCAAGGCGGGGAGGTCAAACACGCCGTTCTGGGCATCGGGATTAACGTCGATTTGGACCCCCAATTGATTAAAGATTTGCCAACCGCCGCCACCAGCTTGAACACTGCCGCCGGAACCGAAGTCGCCAGGGAAGAATTGCTGGTGCGCCTGCTCCACGAAATCGATACTCTTTACATCCAGCTCCAACAGGGTCAAAATCCCCTCGCTGAGTGGAAGGAACTGCTGGACACTCTGGGACAGCGAGTTACAGTTTCGGAAGACAACCGTCCCTACGAAGGTCTTGCCGAAGACGTAGACGATGTGGGAAACCTGCTGCTCCGGCTGGATAACGGCGAGTTGGTAACTCTCACTGCTGGCGACGTGACTCTGCGCGGCTGACTTGAAACCTTTAGGACACGGTAAAGATTATGCTGGAACGCCTTAGTTTAGACGGTAAAGTAGTGGTAATCACCGGCGGCGGCACCGGATTGGGACTGGCTATGGTGCGGGCCTTGGCCCGGGCTGGAGCCAACGTGGTGATCGCCGGACGCCGCCCGGGGCCAATTGAAAGTGCCGCCGCGGAAGTGAAGGCGCTGGGGCGTGAATCCCTGGCCATCTCAACCGATGTTAGCGACTCGGCACAGGTTGAGAACCTGGTGGCGTCGACACTGGACCGCTTTGGGCAGATTGACGTGTTGATCAACAACGCCGCTCTGGTTTCCCAAAACGTTCGCAAGGCAATTTGGGACATCTCCGACCAGGAATGGCAGGGGGCAATGGACGTGAACCTGAACGGCGCGTTTTTCTGCTCTCGCGCGGTCGCCAAACCCATGTCGGAACGGGGCCGGGGCAAGATAATCAACGTGGCTTCCGGGTTCGGGCTGCGCGGCGGGCGAGACATTTATATGTACTGCTGCAGTAAGGGGGCAATCATCCAGTTGACCCGAGTATTGTCCTTCAGCCTGGCCCGGCACGGCATAACTGCCAATACGATTGTGCCCGGCTTCATTCCAACGCTGGCGACCGATTCAGAAATTCGGGCGTCGTTGCCGCCATCAGGAGACTTCCTGCCCATTGGCAAGCTAGGCACACCGGAAGACCTGGGGCCGACGGCGGTGTTCTTGGCCTCGGATGCGTCCGACTACATGACCGGCGAGATGGTTATTCTGGACGGCGGCGGCTTGGCCGGGGGCATTGCTCCCACGGGACACGCTCCGGTGGCGGCGCTGGAGCCTTGACCGAGATGACTCACCGCTGAGTTCGCTGAGAGCGCAGAGATGGCTGATAGGGAGTCATTGAATCGAAACAAATGTCAAAGTTCTAAAACAAGGTATCAACTAAATAGTGAATAACTTACTTGAATCTCCCCGCCCTCCGCGGTCTCTGCGGTAAGCAAATAGTTTGTGAATATAGTTCTTTGTAGGAAAATGAACCATGCCCGTTTTACCTGAATTCAGCCTCTCCGGCAAGGTTGCCGTTCTGTCCACCAGCGGCGGTGACGAAGCGCCCTTGCTGGCGGAAGCGTTGGCTGAAGCTGGGGCCACCGTTTTCGCAGTGGCCCGCACTCAGAGGTTACTCGATTCGGTGCTGGCCGCTCTGGGCGAGGGGCCACACTCCGGCGCAGTATCACCGCTGAACAACTCGACGCAAGTCGGTGAAGTGCTGTCGGCCTTCGACCAGCACCACCGTCGCGTCGACATCCTGGTGAACGATGCCCGCAGTTTTTTCGCCAAGCCGTTCACGGAAATATCCCTGGATGAATGGGACGAACTGCACTCTCGTAATCTCCGCAGGACATTCTTGTTATGTCAGGCAATGGCCGGGCGAATGATTCAGCAGGAATACGGGCGCATTGTAAATCTGGTTTCGGTGCTGGCGGAGCGGGGCATGATTAACGGTTCAGCCTTCGCTGCAACCCAGGCAGGAATATTGTCCCTGACCCGTTCCCTAGCCGTAGAGTTAGGCCGGCACAACATCCGGGTCAACGCCCTGGGCGCCGGCTGGTCCACCGCCGAGGAGATTCCGCTGGAAGTGCAGCAAGAAGAATTGCTGGTCCGATACACGCCGTTGCGCCGCAAGGGGCATCCCCGGGACATCGCCCCGCTGATGGTATACCTGTGCTCAGAAGCCTGCGACTACGTCACGGGACAGCCGGTCTACATTGATGGGGG
>JACZRM010000176.1 GCA_022576105.1 Chloroflexota bacterium
TGGACCTATTGGGGCAAGTTCACCGTTTGGGCGCTGGCCACCGCATCGTCGTAGTAATTGGCCAGATAGTACTCGGCGATTTCGTCGGTGGTGGCCTGCCACACTCCATCGTGGGACATGATGTAGTTGAGTAGCTCGTCCAGGTACTTGATGCGGTGGGGGCGGCCCATGGCGTAAGGATGAATGGCGATACACATACACCGGCCGCTGTCCGCGCTCTCCTCAAAAAGCTGGTCAAACTGGGCCTTGCAGATTTCAGCGTAGTAATCGGCTTCAAAATGGTGCCGGAACAGCGGGGCGTCGTTCAGTTCGGAGGTGTAGGGGACGCAGACCAGCTTCCCCGATTTCACATTGATCGGCAACGGCTGGTCGTCTATTTTCCAGTCGGTCTGGTAGAGGAAACCGGCCTCGGCCAGCAGGTCGGAACTGCGCACCGTGTTGGAGGCGGACGGCCCGGACGCGCCGATCAGCTCCCGGCCGGTCAGCCTCTTGAAGGTTTCCCGGCAGGCCTGTAGAAACTCCCGCTCCTGTTCTTCAGAGTAGCTGTAGATAAATCGTGTGTTGTAAAAACCGTGATTGACGAAGGCCCAGTCCCGCTGGAGCATGGCATCACGGATCTCTGGAAAGTGTTCCAACACGCCAATGCTCAGGGTAGTGGAGCAGCGAATACCGTACCGGTCCAAGACCTCCAGCACCCTCCAGAACCCAACCCGATTGCCAAATTCCAGCGAGGAATATTGCTGCACATCCGGGTGGGGAACTCGAGGCCAGGGGTTGCGGACACCGTCCGGCGGCGGCATATATTCATAGTGCTCAATGTTGGGGGCCACCCAAAAGGCAATCCGCGCGTTATTGGGCCATTTGATGATTGGCCGGTCGGTAATGGGGCTGTAATCCATTCGGTAAGGTGGTAGCGGCATGAACCCGGCCCTCCCCTGGAGATAGGTGATGGTTGGCCATATATTACAGGTCTGGCCAAGCTACAACAAGCGGAGCGGTGTTTAAACCGGCAATAGCGTTGAACGTGAAACCTGCTCCCGGAGGGTCTCGATACGGCCTGGCGGCCTACTCGACCAACAACCTGGCTAGGCTTGTCGTAGTTTGGGGGCAACCAACGCCAGGATGGCGATCAAGACGATGCCGGTTATCGCTACCATGTTGGCCGCCCAGGGTGCGCCCATTACTCCGGCCATTCCTCCGGCTGCGATGCTGCCGCCGCTGAATGCCAGAATCGCAAATGAACGCAGACCCATCACCCGGCCCCGAAACTCAGCCTGGGTTGTTCTGAGCAATGTGGTCAGAATCAAAACCTGGGTCGAGGCGAAGAACATTCCTACAAACACCAGAATGGCCATTGAGAGGTAGAAAGAGTCGGACAACGCAAATACCCCAATGGCGCAGTGCCACAGCACCACTGCCAGTATCATCAGTTTGCCGACGGGCCGCAGGTTTCGGACCATCGTCAATCCCACCGAGCCGATCAGTGCGCCGACGCCGAAGGCGGAGAGCAGCAGTCCCAGTCCCGCGGAGTCGGTTTCCAAGATGTCCCGGGCAAACGGCGGCATCAGCGTGGTATGGAAGGTCCAGCCGGCAGTGTTGATGATGACCGCCACCGCTAACGTGGCCCAGAGCACCTGCTGACCTTTGACGTACTTGATTCCTTCGGCCACGGCCGTGAAAACCGACTCCCCGGCTTGCGTGCTTCGACTCTGGGTAACCCGCACCGCCAGGGCGAATATTCCGCTGCAGAAGTAAAGCGCCGCGACAATCAGATATGCGCCTTGAGGACCGTAGGCCTTGAACAGCAATCCGCCGATCAAAGGGCCAATCAGCATGGCAATGTTCATGGCGACAGTGCTTAAGGCTGCGCCATTCCCGATCCGGTCGGTGGGCAGGGTGTCGGCGACCAAGGAATGGGCTGAAGGCATCTGAAAAATTCTGGCCAGTCCCATCATCATGGTTATGGCGAAGATGTGCCACACCTCCAGCAGTCCGGTCAGGATCAACGTCAACATCAAAATCCCCAGCGCGGCCATGGTAAACTCGACGGCGGCCAGTAGCCGGTTGCGGGGAACCCGATCGGCGACGGCCCCGGCGAATAGAGCCAGAAAATTGAGCACCATGCGCGCCGCTGAGATCAATCCGACCAGAAAGTAGGAATCGGTCAAGGTGAGGATGAACCACCCCAATACGACGGCTTCCATCTGGCTTCCCATGGCCACCAGGGTGCTTGACGACCAGACCAGGGCAAAGTTGCGGTACCGGAAAATCGACAGAGGCGAAGCCGCTACCTTCAAGGGTTGCCCCGCCCAACTTGGTGACCCGAATCAGCCGCCATCACTTTGGTTTCAGCATCTGGTGGGTCTCGCTATGGGTGGTGATGTGGTCCCAGGTGTAGTGCATCGGCACCATTTTGACCTGCCGCCAGATTTCTGCCTGGTCGTGGTAGTGTTTGCTGGCGGGGTGCCCGGAGCTTCCCAAGGGGACCGACCAGAGGCAATTGTTCCAGTCGGACAGATCATAGGAATAGCGGGCCACCGATAGCGACCCAACATTGGCGAAATCGGCGGGAGAATAGGACCCGGCCAGCGGCGTATCCGCATCCCCGCTCATGGGAATCGGCGGTGGGTCCAGCAGGGCGGCCAGTTCCGGGTAAACGCCGGAGAGGGTATGGGCCGGGCGTACCTGATGCACTTTTTCCCAAGCCCAAGACTCGATATCCGGTCCCAGCAGGTCGGTGAGTCGGGCGACGCCATCGGTCAATGCCCAGTCCATCATAGAGATCCAGTCTTCGCCCGGTGGCAGCATCGAGCAGTCATTATCGCTGATCATTGAAACCAGCAACGCCTTGAACCGCATCAGAAAAACACCCCGGCCCCGGTCTGCCGGGTCCCAGGCCAGCCCGGTCAATTCCTCACCCAGGTTGTGTTGCAGCATCCGGCGCAACATGGAGTCTCGGAGCGCGCTGTAGATCGTAGGTTCCACCGCATCGCCGTCCATTCGACCCGACCAGGCCACCAGTTTTTCCCAGGCTTTGGTTGCTAATTCTCCGGTAGGCTTCACCTTTTGGAGCAACCTAATATAGGATTGGGCTGGAATCGATAGGCGCTCCTGGTGGACGATCGCCATATTCTCTGAGGTAGGCTGCTCCATTCCCAGCAACGCCTTGGTGACACGTTCCACTCGATAAGCGGGGTAAAAGTCGGTGCCGATGTAGTGGGGATAGTTGTCGTCCACCGGCTTGTTGTTGGCGGTGGCGATGTACCCTTCCGGTGGGTTCAAGCAGCGGGGAAGCTCCTCAAAAGGAATTTGACCCTCCCACTCATGTTCCCCGGTCCAGCCAGGCGCCGGCAGCAGGGCGTTCTGCTGGGGTTTCCCCCCATCGTTTTTCTTGGCACGAATTGGGATTTCGCCTCGGCAAAGGTAGCCGATGTTGCCGTGGACATCGGCGGCCAGCAAGTTGTTAACCGGGTCAACCCACCCCTGCATCGAGTCCATCAATTCAGCGCAGTTTTTTGTTAGCAGCATTCGATGCAGGATGTCGGTCCAGGGGTCAGGCCCATCAGTGGCGGTGTAACGGAACGAAACCGCGACACCCTTTGCCGGGTCGCCGGAAATTACCGGGCCGTGACGGGTGACCCATGCTTGAAAGTCCACGTCATCCCCATCCCGCACCTTGATGGTTTCCTGGTGGATTTCCGACTGCCGCCACTGGTCCTGGTATAGATAGTCCCCGGAGCCGTCGGGATTGAATTTTTCAATGTAGAGGTCCTGGTAGTCGGCGCCGGTATGAGTCACCGACCAGGATACCCATTGGTTGTGGCCAAAGTGAGGGAAGCCGGGCAATCCGGCAAATGAGAGGCCCACCACGTCGAACTGGGGACACGACACCTGGATTTGATAGTACACGTTGGGCGTGTCCAGCGCTCGGTGGGAATCCCCCGCCAGAATTGGCTTGCCGGAGGCGGTGCGGTTTCCGGCCAGGACCCAGCTATTGCTGCCGCTGTCGGTCTCCTTCAGGTAGTTCAGGGCGGAGACACCTTTGCTCAACTCCTCCAGGGCGTCATCCAAAGCCCCCTTCCAGGGTCCTATGTACCTGGTTCCCGGCGGAAGAATCAACAAATCCCCAGCCTGATAGCCAGGGAATAGGGCGGCGGCCTTTTCCGGCCCCAGCTGCTGGACCATCTTGGCGCGCCAGACCTTGGACTCGAACACGCCCATAAAAATGTGGCGCACTTTGTAGACAATTAGCCCGTCCCAGGGCTGCCAGGGTTCCGGTGTGATTCCAGTCAGCATGAATTCAATGGGCAGGGTTGCGGTGGAATCAACAAAAGCGTTGACCCCTCTGGCGTAGGCTTCCAGCATTGCCTGCCCCATATCGCTGGTAGCCTGGAAATCTTGCCGGGCGCTGTGCTCCAGGCGGAAGCGGCGCATCAACTGGTCCTGCTCCACCGCCGACTGGCCCGCCACCTCGGCCCAGCGTCCAACTCCTCTTCTGCGGTCAAACTCCATCTGCCACCGCCGGTCCTGGGCGGTGGCAAAGCCCTGAGCGAAGAAGGCGTCGGCTTGGTTGGCGGCCTTGATGTGGGGAATGCCGTACTCGTCTCGGTAGACTTGGACCGGACCGGTCAGACCCTGCAACTTAACCGTACCGGATAGGTCTGGCAGAGCTTGCTTCAGATCGGTCGCCGTAATTGGTTCCGCTGACGCCAATTCATCCCTCATCGCGATGTGCCGCCGCAGCCGATATACCAGCCCGGGTCGCTGCCTTTCGAAG
>JACZRM010000177.1 GCA_022576105.1 Chloroflexota bacterium
CAGACCCACGCGGCGGCACCCTGGATGGGCGTGGACCCCATCGTCACCGCTTCGCAGATTGTCGTTGCGCTGCAGACCGTCGTTTCGCGCCAAGTCGATCTCTTGCAGGGGCCCTCGATCGTTTCCATCGGCACGATCAACGGCGGCGTGCGCAACAACATCATCCCCGCTTCGGTCGAGATGACCGGCACCATTCGCACGCTCGTGCCCGAAACACGCACGCTCATTCACGAACGAGTGAAACGCGTGGCCGAGCGCGTAGCCGAAAGCATGGGCGCGACCGCCGAGGTCACCATCACCAAGGGCTACCCCGTTACCTTTAACGACGCCCACCTCGCGGAAATCATACTTGTCCAACTGGCTCGATGAAGGCCCGATCTCCAGGGTGTGGGAATCAAGCAACACTACCGTTACTCCACTAATGCGCTTGGTCTGCCCCTGCGCCGTCCCCCTCACCGCCCCGGCTTCCAGCTTGAAGGTCTTCATCCTGTGCGTATAGCCGAGCCCCACCTGCACCGTGGAGGAGTCGAAGTCGAGAGAAAGGGCGCCCGACGACGAAACCGCCACGTCGTCATGGATGCCGCCATTGGCGAGCACCTTCGCGGTTTCCACCGCAAGATGGGTAGCGCCGGTAAATGAACTCGCCGCTGCTGAGTCATAGGTAATCAGGGCATCCGCATAGTAGGCGTCTTCCTGACTGTCCCCATCCTCATAATCCCGCTCCATGAACTCGACATACTTGACGGTGGACCCGTTGATGGTGCGCTGCACAATCATCCACACCTCATCCCTGTCGAGGGAATTGGTGATGGCGTGATCAGCCCGGACCAGGCTACTTTGGATTCCATTCACAGCGAAACGCTACTTCTGGGCCGGCTGATTGAAGACTTGCAGGATTTGGCCCTGGCCGAGTCGGGACAGATGGATCTGCGAATCCAGCCCTGCCACCTGGGGGAACTGGTGGCAAGCGCCGCCGCTTCAGTCCAGCCATTGGCCCAAGAAAAGCAGGTGGACTTGTCCGTCGGCCAGGCCAGCAAGATAGTCATCAATGCCGACCCGCAGCGAATCAGCCAGGTATTGCGTAACTTGCTGGTCAACGCGGTAACCCATACCCCGGCGGATGGCCAGGTCCTGATCCAAGCCGATCAAAAAAACGGTCACGCTTCCATCACCGTCAAGAATACCGGTGCGGGGATACCGCCGGAGGACTTGCCTCACATATTCGACCGGTTTTACCGAGTAGACAAGTCCAGGTCTCGCTCCACCGGCGGTGTCGGCCTGGGTCTCACCATTACCAAGCACCTGGTTGAAGCCCACGGAGGCACAATAGAGGCCTCCAGCCAAGAAGGCCAGGGCACCTTGATGGTGGTCACCCTGCCCCTTGAACCCAAGAGCTAACTTCTACCTTTCAGGCCAGCCCTTGGTTTCATTCTAGCCGTATGGTTCAGCCGCGCGGTCACATCGGCTGAACTCAGCAGGTCCTACAACGATATAATCGCCGCCAACCTTGAGCGAGACTGGCATTAAATGTAGGCTGGACTACACCAAACCTCGTGATTATTGGTAAAGTAGTGAAACCGGAATCGGCCCGGTGCGGTAAGGAGATTGCGACATGGCAGCAGCTCAATTCGGCGGTGATAAGAAAAAAGGCGACTGGTTGTTGGCCAGCGCAGAGCGTCGGATGGTCGCCTGGATGGTACCCAAGGTTCCCGGCTGGTTGGAGACCTACCATCTCACTATGCTGACATTAGCGTGGAGCATCGGAATCGTACTGGCGAGTATGGCGGCCCGCCAGAGTCTACACTGGCTATGGCTGGTCTCAGCCTTCATTGCGTTGCAATACCTGACTGATGTTCTGGATGGCGCAGTGGGGCGGCACCGCAATACCGGTCTGGTGAAGTGGGGGTTCTACATGGACCACTTCCTAGACTTCATTTTTCTATCGGCGATCATAGCCGGATACGCCCTGTTGCTGCCAGACGTACCCTGGTATTGGTTCATGGGCTTGCAAGTGCTTGGCGGAGCGCTGATGATCAATATGTTCCTTTCCTTTGCGGCCACCAACGAATTTCAAATATCTGCGCTGAAGATGGGACCCACCGAAGGACGCCTGTTCTTTGTGCTGATTAACACCGGGATCATTTTGTTCGGCACTGGATGGCTGGAGCTGGCCATTCCGTTTTTGGTCCCCTTAATCGTTGCCCTTCTGGCGATGATGGTCTTCGGCACCCAACGGCACATCTGGCGAATAGACATGGACTATAAGAAAGCTTCCCGACAAGACGCCTCTACGTCGCCAGATGTTAGCTGAATTAGACAAATGTTTAACAGGTTCTTAATGATTGGGCGGTATTATGAGGTTAGAGTCAATCAGCCAAACGGGAAATAAAGGGGCCGAAAAGATGAATATCCAGCCCAACGCTAGAATTCCTCGAGGGTAGACGAGAGCGTTTCCGTCAGACGCTTTCGGGAACTCTGTGCACGGCCGAGCCCTGATCAGGGCTCGGCCGTTTGTTTGGGCCATCCACCCCCCAACACAATCCCGTTTACGGGACCTATACTCTACAAAGGCAATGCAATCGCCTGCCCGGTCTGGGCGCTGCGGGTCACCGCTTCGGTAAACTCCATATAGTGGACGCCGACGCTGAAGGGCGTCCGGGTAACGGTCTCGTTGCCCCGTATGCAGTTTACAAACTCCTCTTCCACCCGCCAGTGCTGCTGTTGCTCCGGCGGATTGGGAATCTCACTGAGCTGGCTATCACCACGCTGGCCGCCAAAGACGTTGAACTGCGAGTCCAGGTGAATCGTCCCCTGGCTGCCGTACAACCAGACTTGATTGCCCGGCGACAACCCGGTGATTGAGCTGATCGTGATATTTGCCTGCGCCCCGTTGGCCAGGTCGCAGAGAATGTCTACGTGGTCGGGGATGGTGACCGCCTGCCAGTTGCCGTCGCCATCCAGGCGGCGGGGCGCGTTAACTCTGGTCATTGCCATAACCCTGGCGGCCGGCCCAACCCATCGGATCATCGCCTCGTACCAGATACCCATGCTGAGAATGTTGTAGCCGCTCAACGCCCGGTCATGACGCCAGTGCAATGGACCATCAGTGTCCACAAAGTCCGGCCCGCGCACCTGGATATCAACCGCCAGCAGGTCGCCCAGATAGCCCTCAGATATCAGCTTCTGGAGCAGCCCGTCCACTTTGAAGGTGGTGGGTGACGGCACAATCTGGGTCACCAGTCCCGGCTTGGCCATTGAGGCGTCCAGCATGGCGTGGGCTTGCTGAGAGTTGGTCGCCATTCGCGCCTCACAGAGTACGTGCTTGCCCTTATCCAAAGCCGCCAGCGTGAGGATGCTATGCATATAGGGCCAGGTGCCGATACAGACGGCGTCTATCGTCGGGTCGTCCAGCAGGTCCCTCCAGTTGTCGTATACGGTAGGGATGTTGAAGGAATCGGCCACCACCTGCCCGGATTCCCTGGAGCGGTTAGCCACCGCGACAATTTCCACGCCGGCAATTTTCTGAAAGCCCGGCAAATGGCGCTCTCTGGTGTTGCGCCCAGCTCCGATCAGACCTACTCGGACGACTTCGTCTGCCACTGTGTACCTCCTTGGCCGGATATAGAGTTGTTTCTAACTTCGCGATAGAGTAGCGATGCTAAAGCGAACCGGCCCGATTATAAAACAGCGTCGATAGATAGTCTAGGAGAAAGGTAAAATAGCAGAATGTCCCTGACCAGTATCGTCTCAACTTTCTTTTGCTTACTCACGTCCTCGCGCTACCGGGTGGAGGGAGACAGCATGGCGCCGGCGCTGGCCAGCGGCCAATATGTGCTGGCGGCCCGGCTTGGTGGTCTGGACCGGTGGCCGCTGCATCGGGGGCAGATTGTAGTCCTGCGACATCCCATTCTGAAAGACCGCATTTTCATCAAACGCATTGTCGGAATGCCCAACGAATGCCTTGGTCTGGCTGGAACCTTAATATTTATTGACGGTTTCCGGTTGGCAGAGCCTTACTTGGGCGATTCAGAAAATTCGTATAATGAGCAGGAACGCGAATGGTGGTTGGGTCCCCAGGAGTATTTTGTGTTGAGCGACAACCGTTCCGACGGCCGGGATGATAGCCGCGCTTTTGGGTACATCGGTCAGGACTCGATCGTGGCCAGAGTGTGGCTGCGCTACTGGCCGCCCGGCGCCTGGGGTAAGATCAAATAGCCGGCCGCCGCAACCGACGTTCAGCCCTCTTTGATATTACTGAATACCCATTCCGACAATGCCAATTAAAATCCGAGTGGAAAACGCCGGCAACAACGCCCGGTCCCGACTCTTCCAGAACTGCCTGGTACGCAACCGTCTAAATGCTTTCATCTGGCGAGTCTGCCTGGGCATGATCCGGGACGACGCGACTCACCTGGCGGCCGGGGTTGCCTACTACGCCGTTTTCTCTTTTATTCCCCTGATGATCGGGTTTCTGGCCCTCCTGGGTCTGTTGCTCAACTCCGCGGAGTTGCAGCAACAGTTTCTGAACTTTGTCACCGCCAACACTCCAGGGGCATCAGCCTTCGCCACCAACAATGTTCAGCAGATTGTCAAGTTTCGGGGAATTCTGGGCATTGGAGGTCTTTTGGGGCTGGTCGGGATGGGTTTGGCGGTGTTTGTCGCGGTGAGCCGGACCATCAACCGGGCCTGGGGCATCCGCAAGGACCGACCCTTTTACATCAACATTCCCCGGCAACTGTTGATGACCATCGTTCCGGCCATCCTGCTCCTGCTGCC
>JACZRM010000178.1 GCA_022576105.1 Chloroflexota bacterium
GCCTCTCTATTTGAACGGATGGATTTTCCTACTATATCCAGCAGGGCCACAATCGGTGGGCGACTTTTTCCTACCGGCAGAACTCCTTCGATAGCGCCTATTCCAACGCCGCTCCTGGCTGATGGCTGGCGCGGTTATTCTTGCAAAGCGGCGGCCAAGGTGGCGGGTATCCACTGTCGGAGCAGGTCTTCCAGTTCCTCCCCACATTCGTCCAACCGGTGTTCGGCGCCTTCGTACAAGACCAACTCCTTGGGCTCTTTAGCCCAGGTGTGAATCTGTTCCCCGCAACTGTAGGGGAGCCTGGTATCGGCCTTGCCGTGCACCACCAGCAGGGGTTTGGGTGAAAGCAAGCCAGCCATATGCGCTCCGTAGGTTTGGGGAGACAACGCTACTACTCCGCTAACCTGCTTGCTGGCCGCGCCAGCAGCGATAACCACCGCACCCCCCATAGAGTGGCCCACCATTACAATGGACTGGCAGCCGGTCCTGTGCAGGAAAATAGTCCCGGCCAGCAGGTCCAACATGCACTCGGGAAAATCGTTGGGCTGTCGATAATTCAGGCGCAGAGAACTTATACCTTCCCCGGCGAAGGATTCAGCCAGACGGGCGTACAGCCCACTGGCCGGCCCGCCGAATCCGCCCCTTGCCCCGCACACCCAGATAACGCCCTGCTGAGAATCGGTGGCGGGGTGCAAGATTGCCGTTAGCTCGCCACGACTGGTGCGGAAGGTCAGACCCCGGCCGGTGTCACCCTGGTGGGGAGGCCCATCAATCACTTCATGGATTTGCATCTTTGGCCCGGCGTTGGAAGCCGGTGGGCTAGGGTTGGTCAACTTACCGCCAACCGTGCCCAGCCATCATTCCGCGAAGGTAGTTGATTTGCCCAGTGTGCTCGGCGGAGTCCTCTACCACGCTGACCAGGGCCCTCCAGGCGGGACGGCTGGAACCGGGCTGGTATTCGATCTCCGCCTCCAGTTGCTCCAGGGAGCAGCTGGCTACCCGGCTGACCAGAGCCTGGTGGGCCGCTTCAGCGTACCCCTGCAGTAACTTTCGCTCAACTCTGAAGGCAGCTACTTGTTCCAGGCTGTCGCCCAGACCAGTACGGTCGGCAGCCAGGCCAAACTTTCGGTGCCAACCCTGGCCGGTCCAAACTTCAGGCTCCCCAACAATGGCCGCGCTGATTTTGTCTCGCCACCGAGACAGATGCCAGATCAGCCACGCGATGGAATTGGTGTCGGTGGTTGGTTGATGAAATAGTTGCTCGTCGGTCAACCCCTCCAGTCCATCCTTGATCCAGCGGTAAGGGGCCTCACACAGAGCAATAATAAAACCGTTGAGGTCCAGTCCATCATCGGGCATTCTGACTTCTACCTCTTTGATAAATCGCCAGACAAATCCCAGGTGCGGGAATCGATTTGCCAAGCCCGTTTTCGCCCATTCTTACCGGCGGACTGGCCTGGTCAGGGGCTGGAAATAGCCGGAGGTTTGGCGGCATCGGTATATTGGGGGTCCAGTCTGGCAGCGGTGTCGTAATCTTTGATCGCCTGCTGGTTCTGACCCAGTTGCAAATAGGCAATCGCGCGACTATGAAAGGCTTCGGCAAACTGCGGGTCTAAATTGACGGCGGTGCTATAGTCTTTAACGGCTTCCTCTAGCTGCCGCATACTGCTCAACGCCAATCCCCGATTGCTGTAGGCCAGAACGAACTCGGGGTCCAACTTGATGGCCTCGCTGTAGTCCAGAATCGCTTTTTGATATTGTTTCAGGTGTACCTGGGCGATGCCTCTGTTGTTGTACGTTTCGGCGTATCCGGGGAGAATCTTGATGACGGTGTTGTAGTCCCGGATGGCCTTTCGATTTTTCCCCAGGTCGACGTAGGACAAACCACGAACGATATAGGGGTTGGGCAGGCCGACATTCATATTGATTGCCCGGCTGCAGTCCCGAATCGCCGCCTTATAATTACTTAAAGTGAGGTGAGTCAATGCCCGATTATGATAGGCCTGCGCGAACTTTCGATTGAGCCTGATCGCCTCGTTAAAGTCTCCAATGGCCTGCTGGTACTGACCTAGACTGTAATGGGAGAATCCCCGATTGTTGAAGGCCCAGGCGTTTTTGGATTCCAAGCGAACGCATCTAGAGAATTCCTCCACAGCCTTGTGGAATTCTCCGACGGCATGATAAGCATTCCCCAGCAGATAATAGCTGCCCGACGAGAGAATCGCAAAGGGCAGATTGCTGGTCCGTTCCAGCAGCTGCTCAAGTTGTTCTATCTCCTGGTCCAAAAATCCCTCAGAGATGACACCGAGTTCCCGAGGAGCCAACCGCTTCAATGACTCCAGGGCGCCCCACGCTCGCATCTCATCTTCGCGCTGGAGTTGCAAAATATTGGCCCCGTCCAACTCGCCCCGCTCTTTCATCGAGCTAGTCTGCTTCATCAACTGCCTGAAGTAAATTTCGGCAATCTCCGCTTCAGCATTGTTGCTTTTCTGTTCCAGGGCAGAGCCCGCGCCGGGATTACCTGACCCGTTCCGTCCCAAACGCGAAGCACTGGCCATCACAATGCTGACGACAGCAATTGCGATAGCAACAACGGAGATTACTACAGGAGCCAATCCTGACTGAAATTCAAACACTGGCACTCCAACCTATCCCAAAACCCCTCGAATTATCCCCAACATACTACCAGATAACATAAGCGATGCCTAACACTTGAACCAAATAATCAGCAATTCTGTACCTTAAAATCACCGGTCTTGGCGGGGCGCAGATGGCCCACTAAATTTCAAACGCCGTCCCAAAGGTGGCAAATCTGCGAACAAGTCGGTGAAAGACCGAAGAGGCTGGTGTATCAGTTCGGCGTCCAAGAACGGGGCTTTGTCACACCGGCGAAGGCCGGTGTCCAGATACAATCGCTGTTCAGACGGACTGATGGGTTCCGGCTTGCGCCGCAATGACAAGAACAAAACTAACCCACTACCGATTCTATCGTATTCTATCGTATCTTTGACAAAAGTATTCTAACGGCTTAGTCTGGCCTCGCCGCCAGGCAGTTCTGAGTCGAGCAATGCATCTTTGGAGGTGAGGTTATGGAGTTTTCCGGTGTGTCCCATATCGCAGTCTGCGTACGGGACCTGGACAAATCTCTGGAGTTTTACCGAGACGTGCTGGGCATGGTGGTCGAGGCGGACCGAATGCAGGACACCACCACCGGGGGTCTCCCCCACGTGTACAAGCATTCGCGGAAGACCCGGCGCCAAGTGCGCTTGGCTTTTGCGGCAGGGGCCAAGCCCACGCTGACCATGACCTGTCACCCCGGTGAAGAACCCGATGGCGAACCAATCAAATTAGACCAGATTGGAATCAGCCATATCTCTTTTACGGTATCCGACGTGAAGGCCCTGGCCGATGAGTTGGTCTCCAAAGGGGTGCAGTTGGCTGGGCCGCTGGAAGGCTTCAGCGACGCCCAAGGCCAGGTCAGCAGCATATTTGTGTATGACCCGGATGGGATTCTGGTGCAATTTGACAGTGGTGGCGGCGGCTAAACCCGGGGGATTTGGTCTGCGGCCAGCGCGTTCAGCGATAACACCGGAGGGAATCGTCACAAGGACTCAGGAAGGCAACCCGCCAGCCTGAGTCGCCAAACTTGCTGGCTAATAATATCCTTTTCTACCCACCCGGTTAGACCGTTTCCAACCCTATTCTGTTTCGGTAAGCACCCCCACGATCTGATCCCGCAAAGCAGCCGCGCGCTGCATTATCTGTTCGGTATCCAGCCCGCCCAGCGGATGGGGAATGTGCACCGGCTTGAAATTAGGCCGGCCGAACATCTGGGAGTGGGCAGTCGCCGAGTTCACAAAGGGCTCGGTGCAGATCACCACCGTTGGTATTCCGCGGTTTTCCAGGGACATTGCGTCGTGCATACTGCACGAGGTGCAGGAGCCTCAATCGGCGATCGCGGTCACCACGAAATCGCACCGCTCGGACAACCGGTCCACGATCTCTGCTGAGGCCGGCCTGGAATAGATGAACTTGTCCAGCACCACGGCGTCCCCCAGCTCATAGTGCTGCTCCAAGAGCTCCTGAACACTCTGCAATAGCAGGTCGGCGTTGGCCTTTCGGTTGCCCAGGAAGCCTCCTACTTTTCCGGACAGACTGGAAATTCTGGGGGCTGGGCGCCATTTGCCGGACACGTCCGGGTCAATGGGCGAAAGCAAATTTGACCGGTTCAGCCTCTCTTGTAGTTCGTCCCCAGGTATAGTCACCATACAATTCTCCTTTGAGCGGTCATATCTTCCTGATAACCATTCTTGATCCCCATCCAGGCACGTAAACCGAATGAGGCCCGCCGGGTCCTCCGGCCACCAATATATGGATGTCTTCGGCGCGCCGCACTACCGGCACCATCTGTCCATCATCGGAGGGGTCTACAAACCTGGGCCAAAGCAGCTCCCGGCGGGAGTCTCCCTGGGCTGGCCCTCCTCGCCGCAGCAGGGAGACCGGCTTTCTGGCGTGTTCAAACAGGAACTGGCGTATGTCACGCTTGCGCCAGCCCGCTTCCGCCAGCATGCGCGCGTGCTCGGGCCCCAGGATCACGAAGGTGTCTCCCATGACGTACATCTGGACATTACCCAGGGTGCACATAGAGTCCGCCAGCACGGTCAGAAAGTCCCGGGGCCGAACGGCGTGGTACATAATATTGTGGGGAGCTTCGGCGGGAAACACAGTGACCGTGCTGTCGCCGGGAT
>JACZRM010000179.1 GCA_022576105.1 Chloroflexota bacterium
CCTGGTGGCAGCTTGGCCAACGCCCGGGCAACCAGCATCAAGGGGACTGAGTCTGGCGCGGCTGGTTTAAGGGCAGTTGTGCCTTTACGGAGCTCTAAACGAAAGGGCGCGGTCATTACTCTGGGCGGCTTTGGGGAGGTATGGCGGGAACCTTTCAGCACCAATCAGCAAGCTTTCCTAGACACGTTGGAAATCCGTAAGAACGACTATCGCCGCAACGCGCTGGCCGGGATGCCTTTGGCTCTACTTGAGCGGTGGACCGGCTATGACATGCTGAAGGTTTTTGGGGAGTTAGACCACAAGCACCTGGATAAGCTGATTCCAGGTGGCGAGTTTCCGACGCATAGTTTCCGTGCTCCGGCAACAACTTTTGTAGATACCTTTGTTGATACTAACGGCACAAATCTGGAAGACCATACACCTACTGGCAGCCCGGCGGCCAGTGGCTGGACTGAAATAGTTGGTGGTGCTGGTTCTATCGACATTGTGACTGGTGATATTGCTCAAACTACTGCGTTGGACGTGGACATCCAGTACATGATTGATGACAACCTTGCCAGTGACGACCACTACGCAGAGGTGGTCATTGATGCTACGGAGACGGGTTCCGGTGGTGCAATAGGTACAACGGTCAGGAAGGCATCAGGGGCGACTGAAACCTTCAACGGTCTCCAGTTTAGAACCACCGCCGCTCGCATACGACTTTTCCGGGTGAATGGGGGCTCCCCTACAGCGTTAATAACAGACAACAGCCCAACCATGACCAACGGGAGTTTGGCCAGGGTAGAAATAGATGGCAACGACCTACTCAGTTGCTACGACGATGGTGTCCTGGACGCCTCTGTGACAGACGGCTCACCCCTTACCGGAAATTTCTTGACCGGCCTGTGGGGGTCAAAGGGAACAACCGGCACAGTCAATTGGGATAATTTCAAAGCATCAGATCTGGCGGCGGGAGGTTTCGCCCACTCCCAGGCGGTGATAGTCGGATGATTGTCCGGTGCGGGAGGGCCTTCCGTGAAGATTTTTCGGCTAGGCAGGATTTTTGGAAATTATGGGGAAGTAAATGACTAATGCTTACGCTGATTTGACGACGTTGAAGTCCAGCGGAATGCTGAACATCACGGGAACCGGCTCTGATGCCAGATTGCTGGCTCTGCTGGAAGACGTCTCAAGATGGATCGATGGCCATTGTAACCGCCATTTTTATGTGTTGGAGACCACCCGGACCTTTAATGGTGGTGGGCTGGAGCTGCTGGTGCCGGACCTGATCAGCATCACTAGCTTGAAGACCGATGAAAACCGGGACCGGGTGTATGAGCTAACTTGGGCTGGCGGGGATTACTTGTTGTATCCACTTAACGCCGAGCCTCAGCAGCCCTGGGGTAGACCCTATAGCCGGGTGTTGGTGGATACCCAGGCCGGGACCAAGGCGGCCTTTCCCAACGGAAACTCGGTGGTGGAAATAGTGGGGAAGTGGGGGTTTCGCGAAGTGGTAGAGGATAGTGGGGCCAACATCAACGAAAATGGCACTTTTGAGTCTGCTGATACCACTTTGACGTCTACCGACGGCACCAAGTTCTCCGCTGGTCGGACCGTGTTGATTGAGAGTGAGCAGCTCTATGTTACTGCAATAACTGCCAACGACCTGACGGTGGAGCGGGGCATCAATGGCACGCTGGCCTTGGCGCACCCAGACGGCGCCGACATTTCGCTCTATCGCTATCCAGGCTCAGTATTGGAGGCTTGTCTGTTGTTGGCTTCCCGGCTCTGGCTGAGTCGGGGCAGTGACCCCGGCCGGCTGCCGTCGGTGGAACCCAGCGAGGAGGTCTTGAGGCTCCTTTCGGCGTATCGGCGCCTGGCTACAGGAGTCGGGGTCTAGTCTAAATGGCCGGTCTAATTGGGAGTTAAACGATGACCCTTAGCGCAGTGAGGGATGGTCTGGTTACCCGTCTGAATACCATTAGTGGGTTGCGGGTATATGAGGTAGGCCCAGCGGCCGTGTCGGAGTTTCCCGCGGCGATCATCAGCCAGGAAGAACCCTTCATCAAGTACGATCAGATGATGGGCGGGGCCGATGTCCGGTACGCCTTCAAGGTGGTGCTGCTGGTGTCCTCTGGAGACCGGCAGCAGGCTTGGGCTGACCTGGAGCCTTATCTGGCGGTGAGCGGCGCTTCGTCGTTGAAGTTGGCGGTGGACGGCACCTTGGGAGGGAACGCGGATTGGGCCAGGGTGGTGCGTGTTGAGAAATCGGGTTTGATTTCCTACAACCGCGCTGTATATTGGGGCGCCGCTTTACAGGTTGAGGTTTATGAGAGCGGCTAATCTGGCGGTACTGGCAGCAGGGAGGCAATCTTGGCTAAATATCCGGTAGCTGGTAATAGTTACTTGGAGGTTGACGACTCAGCGGGCACACCCCGAGACCTGTCCGCTTTTGTTGATGAAATCGAGCCCCTGGGTGCAGTGGTGTCCTTCTTGGACGTGACTGGCCTGAACGATACGGCGCAACGGGTAATCTCCGGGGTCGAGTTGGGTCAGGAGTTTCTGCTGCGCGGGGTCTTCGATGACACCGTTGCCACCGGCCCGGACGCGGTGCTGGCTGCTATCGTCGGTAAGATTGGCACCGTTAGCTACGGCCCGGCTGGCAACGGTTCCGGTCAGCGAAAGCTGTCCGGGGAGTTTCTTTGCGTTGAGTACCAGGTTATTAGCAAGGTGGGCAATCAGGTGCGCTTTGACGCCCGTTTCAAGCAGGACGACGCTATCTCTATTACTACATGGGTCTAGCGGGATTTTGCTCCATCGCCCTCGGGGGCCCTTCGACCAGCGCAAGGCGAAGGGTCCCACCCGCTCGTGGTGAGTTCGTCGAACCATGAGTGGGTGGAGTATTCGTTGGCTTTTGGAGCAATGCCCCTGCCCGTAGGGTAGGGGCTTGGGTGAGGGGCCGTCTGCGCCCTATGCAAGGGGAGAACTTGTTTCTCCGCCTGGAACCACCAAAAAATTCATTGTCAAAGGATGGAACATGGTTAGTCCGCACTGGCGGGTCTGGATAGATTGGGACGATGATGGAATCTGGGGAGAGGCCAACGAGGAAGTTACTTCTGATGTAATGGAGCTGCATTGGGAGTGGGGCCGCAACTTGAACAGTGAACGGGCTCTGCCGGCGAAGTTGGACCTGACTCTGCGTAACGATGACCATAAGTATTCTCCCCCCAACATCAATACGCCACTGTCGGGCAATCTCAAAGCAGGCCGAAGGGTGTGGGCTTGGTTTGCTTATCCGTATGAAAATTTTTCTGGTATTGATGGCGCTGATCTGGCCGCCCGCCAGCTGCCGGTGGATAGCGGCTTCTCCTGGGTCAAGGAGAACACCGGGGCTAACGGATTTGAGATTATTGGTAATCAGGTCAGGGCGGTCACGGGTGGTGCGAATGACGGGATTTACACCGTTGATTTTGCCGATGCTGACGCCTATCTGGGCCTGAAATACAATCGGGTTACCAACGCTCATGGCGGTCTGGTGCTGCGGTTGATCAGCACCGATGATTACCTTCGCATACGCTTTGCCAATACCAGTACGGTTTTGGAGCATGTGGTGTCGGGAGTACCCACCAACATCAGAGGTGGTGATCCTCTGACCGCTGGGGTCAACTACTTTGTGGAAATTGAGATGCACGGCCCCTCGATTCGCCTGTTTATAACCGACCTGGACGCTGGTACGGTCCAGCGCAAAGAGATTCTGGATGGCGCCGGTACCGCCGGTAACGCCGCCGCTACCAAGCACGGCTTCTGGCAGGATGGTGCCGCCAACACCGACCGTTGGGATGACTTCGGCGGCTGGCGCAGCTTCTTCTACGGGTTGGTGGACAGCATCGTGCCGAATCCGGCCAAAGGGAGTCAGTCCTGCCGGTTGCGGGCCTACGATGAACTGCACCGGCTGGGGGATGTTCTAGTCTTCAACCTTATTTCCGGCGCCAACCTGCGGGCCGACGCTATAATCAATGATGTGCTGACCTGGTCCGGGTTTAGCGTGAACGACCGGGAGCTGGATAATGGGAGAGTGTTAATTTTCACCCAGCCTCGGGCCTTGTGGCGCAGGTCAGCCCGCCAGGCCTTGTACGCGGTGCAGGATGAAGAAGACGGTTTTATCTATATCGACGGACTGGGCTATCTGCGATTGGAGGAATCCAGCCATCGAAGCAGCGGCTCGCATAGCACGTCGCGGGCTACCCTGAGGGACACCAAAGCAACCAGTCCCTATGTGTCCGAGTTGAGTTGGGATGACGGCAGTGCGGGTGTGGAGAATGATGTTACCTTCCGTTATCACCTGGAGGATGATCAGGGGTTGCAGGAGATCTGGCGGTTGCGGGACGTACCAGCGATTCCGGCGGGTGAAAGCCGGGACTTGCTGGCGGAGAGCAGGGCCTATGATGTGGTGGATAGCATTCGCACTCCGGTGGCAACCACCGACTATACCGCCAACAGTGAGTCCGACGGCAGCGGCGTGGATATGACTTCAGATTTGACGGTTACTCTGCCGCTGACCAATGATTTCCAGGGTAAGGGGACAGTGGTGCGGGTGGCCAATAACCACTCGACTGATACTGCCTATGTGACATTGCTCAAGCTCAGGGCCGACGCATCCTATCAGGACTTTGAGTCCACCATTTACCAGACCGAGGATGCTGCCAGCCAGAGTGA
>JACZRM010000180.1 GCA_022576105.1 Chloroflexota bacterium
TGAGCCCCCCAAAGCCCGCCTGTAACCCCGAAATGACTCCGGCGGTGTTATCATAGAGATGTTTAAATTGACACCCTTCAGGGCCGATGCTAGACTTCGGCTGGCCTGCGGAGGGCCTGATTTTTCCTGGTTGGGCGACCAATAAATCGGTTAACGACTTAACTGTTTACTCGCTAATAAATGAAGACCATCGGAATAATCTATAACGCTCGAATTCCAGAGGCTCTGGACCTGAGCAGCGCCATTGTCAACGAATTGTCGCTGCAACAGGACAGTTGGATTTCGCCCGCCGAAAACCTGGACCTGCTTCGGGAGCGGATTCCAGACACCGATCTGGTGATCACCGCCGGCGGTGACGGTACAATCTTGAGGGCCGTAGAGATGACCGCGCCCAGTGGGATACCCATTGTGGGTATTAACATGGGCCGCCTGGGATTTATGACCGAGCTCCAGGTGCATGACGCACTGGAAAAGCTGCCGCTGTACCTGGATGGCGGCTGCCGGGTTGATCATCACAACATGGTTCAGGCCCGGGTGTTCAAGGCCAGTAACGGGTCCAGCGAGGTGTTGGGGCCTTTCCCGGCTCTGAACGATGTGGTATTGGGCCGTGGGTCGATTTCCCGAGTGGTGACTATTCGCACCAGCGTCGACGGCGCTGAGGTTGCATCATCGCGGGCCGACGGAATAATCTTAGCCACCGCCACCGGAAGCACCGGCTATAGCCTGGCGGTTGGCGGCCCAATTTTGGACCCGCTGTCAGAGTCACTGCTCCTGAAGCCAATTGCCGCCCACGTCGGCTTGTCGGCGGCGCTGGTTCTTCTCGCTGGGGCCAAGGTAGGCTTCTATTTGGAGGGTACTGAAGAGGCGATACTTAGTGTCGATGGCCATACCGAGTTGGAGCTGGACCCGGGGGATTGGGTGGAAATTGAACAAAGTCCGCTTAAAGCCAAGTTTCTTAGATCGAATCCCCCCAACTATTTTTACGCCACCATCACCCGCCGATTGGGATTCAGCATACGGGGCCAGGGAGGGCAGGACCGTGCCTGACGACTCCCTCAAATCGACTGGGTCGGAAGATATCAGGTTGGAAGAAGTTACGCTGGAAAGCAAGTCGGTTTACCAGGGTAAGATACTCAATCTGAGAGTGGACACCGTTCGCCTGCCCAATGGTCGGGTGGCCACCAGGGAAGTCGCGGAGCACTCCAATTCGGTATGCATTGTCCCCATCGATGAGAATGGCGACGTGTTGTTGGTTCGCCAGTACCGCACACCGGTCCACCAGGTCTTGCTGGAGTTACCGGCGGGCGGCGTGGAGGCCGGGGAAGTATCTGAAGAGACGGTGCAACGGGAGCTTCAAGAAGAAACTGGATACCGAGCCGGTAATTTGCAGCATCTATCCAGTTTTTGGCTGGCGCCGGGCTGGTGCGATGAGTTTATGCACGCCTATCTGGCGACTCAATTGAGCCCCTCCAAGCTGGTGGGCGACGACGATGAAAATATTTTGGTAGAGCGGGTTTCGTTTGACCAGGCCATAGCGCTGATCGGTACCGGCGAAATCCAAGACGTTAAGAGCATTGCAGGATTGTTGTTGGCCGAGCGGGTCTTGAGGAACAATTAACCCGGACTTACGGAATTCGACTACGCAGACAAAATGATAATAAATCGGTTTGGCGTCCAAGAACGGGTCTTGGTCACACCGGCCTTCGCCGGTGTCCAGATACAATCGCAGTTCAGACGCTCTAATAGATTCCGGCTTGCGCCGGAATGACGATAACTAAACTAACATACTGCGGACAATATTGAACGCAAGGATTAAATGGAATCGGGGAATCGCAGTAGTTACCTGCCAGACCCTGCCAGTTAATCCATTAAATTGAACTAGAGGCCAAAATGCTGGAGCACGATGTATTAATAATCGGCGCGGGGCTGGCCGGGATGCGGGCCGCCATCGCCGCACGGGCCGGCGGCGCAAATGCCGCCATCATCAGCAAGGTGCACCCGGTGCGGAGCCACTCCAACGCGGCCCAGGGCGGTATCAATGCCGCGCTGACCGACCGGGGCGACGACTGGGAAGAGCACGCCTACGATACGGTCAAGGGCAGCGATTTCCTGGGCGACCAGGATGCGATCGAGGTCATGTGTCGCTCGGCCGGGCAATCCCTCATCGATATGGAGCACATGGGCGTGACTTTCAATCGGGATGAAGAAGGCCGGTTGGGGACCAGGGCCTTCGGGGGTCAACGGCGCGCCCGCACCTTCTACGTCGGCGACTTCACCGGACAGGCCATGTTGCACGTAATGTTTGAGCAGCTAATCAAGTCCGGCGTGCAGCGCTACGAAGAATGGTTTGTCACCTCGCTAATCCGCCAAGAGGGGCAGGTGGCCGGCGTAATTGCCCTTGAGATTCGCACCGGCAAACTTCACGCCATCAGAGCCAAGACCGTGATCTTCTGCACCGGGGGCTGTGGCCGGTTATTTGAGCCCAGCACCAACGCGTTGATCGTCACCGGCGACGGTTTGGCTCTGGCCTACAACGCCGGCATCGGCCTGATGGATATGGAAATGGTGCAGTATCATCCCACCACCATCGCCGGCAGCGGGGTGCTGCTTTCGGAAGCGGCCCGCGGTGAAGGGGCCTATCTGCGGGACAAGAACGGCGAACGGTTCATGGAAAAATACGCGCCCAACATGATGGAACTGGCATCCCGCGATGTGGTGTCCCGTTCGGAGCAGACCGAGATTAACGCTGGCAACGGTGTCGACGGATGCGTTTTTCTGGACTGCAGGCATCTGGGCGAGCAACTGATTATGGAAAAACTCAGTCAGATTCGCGAGTTGGGCATTGACCTCACCGGTAAGGATATGATCAAAGACCTGGTGCCGATTAGACCGGGCATGCATTACCTGATGGGAGGCATCAAGACCGATATTGACGGGCTGACCAATTTGCCAGGCGTGTATGCCGCCGGCGAGTGCGCCAACGTCAGCGTTCATGGCGGCAACCGGCTGGGCGCCAACTCCCTGCTGGATACCATCGTCTTTGGCGAACGCTCCGGCGACCACGCCGCGGCGGCGTCCAAGGTAACTTCGTATATTAACTTTAACGAGAGTGAAGTGGTTGCCCGGGAAGAACAACGGCTCCAAGAATTGACCGACCGGCCCGATAACGGAGACCGCTGGGGTAGAATAAGGCGGGAGATGGGCGACTCGATGAATCGCAATGTCGCCGTGTTTCGCAACAAGGAAGGCATTGAGGAAACAATCCAGGAGTTGCAGGATTTGAAGACCCGCTACTCTACTGTTCCGATCCATAACAAGGGCAAGGTCTTCAATACTGACCTGATCTTTGCTTTGGAACTGGGGTTCATGCTGGACTGCGCCGAGGCAATTGCAGTGAGCGCCCTGGAACGAAAAGAAAGTCGCGGGGCCCAATTTCGCATAGATTACCCCGATCGAGACGATGATAACTGGCTAAAACACATTGTCGTGACTCAAGGTGAAATCGGGCCGGAGCTCTCGAATTTGCCGGTGAGCATTACCAAGTGGACTCCCGAGGAGAGGAAATACTGACCAATGGATGTCACAGTCAAGGTAAAAAGATTTGACCCGGAATCGGCAGTTCCCCAGCAGGAATGGCAAGAATACCCGATTGCCATTGATGACACTGCCACGGTGCTGGATGCCCTGATCCAAATCCGAGAGGAAGTGGACGGCACCCTAAGTCTGCGCTGCTCCTGCCGCAGTGCAATTTGCGGGTCCTGCGTCATGCGCATCAACGGTCATGCCTGTCTGGCCTGCAAGACCAGCGCCTCTCAGTCGATGGATGAGAACGGCGTCATCGTAGTGGAACCGGTCGGAGTGATGGCCACGGTGAAAGACCTGGTGGTCGATTTTGACCTGTTCTGGCAAAAGATTGAGGAGATAGAGCCTTATCTCAAACCCGACGGTCCGGAGCCGGAGTCCGAGTACATCGCGTCCAATGAATCGATGCTGCACCTGTCGGCGGTGACTGCCTGTATCATGTGCGGCGCTTGTGTCTCTGACTGCACGGTGATGGAGGTTGACCCGACTTTCCTGGGGCCCGCGGCCTTGGCCAAGGCCTACCGGTTTACCGCCGACCCTCGGGACGGCGACGCCAACGGTGTTTCCCGCGACCGCTTGTCCAAACTGGGACAACCAACCGGAATGTGGGATTGTACTCGATGCTACGAGTGCGTTCAGGTCTGCCCCAAGGGCGTGGCGCCCATGGACCGGATCATGGCCCTGCGCGACCAGGCGATGGAGGCCGGATTTGACAATAACAACGGAGCCCGACACGCCGACGCTTTCACTGAATCAGTTGGGCACAGCGGCCGCTTGGATGAGCTGAAGCTGCCGGTGAAGTCCGTGGGTATCACCAACATCCCGGCGTTGGTCGGCTTTTTGCCGGTCGGCTGGCGTGCCTTGACCCACGGCAAATTGCCGCCCCTGGTGCACAAAAATGTTGAAGACGTGGACACCATCCGCCGGCTGTTCAAGAAGCTGGACCAATCTTAGGTGGTGTTGAATAATGGTATTCTCCCCCTTGGATAGGCTCATTGGGGTAGGTAAATTGATGAGGTGTTATACGTCTTTAGCGCAAAAAGCGATGTTATTCTGAGACGGAACGTAGTGAAGGCGAAGAATCTAAGATTCTTCAGTCGCGGAGTTTATC
>JACZRM010000181.1 GCA_022576105.1 Chloroflexota bacterium
GTATTGACCGCGGTGATTCAGAAGCAGATCGACTGAGTCTGTAACCTGGCCGGAGACGGGGTGGCGTTTTACAAGGAAATATCCGAAGCAGTCCCTCAGCGTTTGATGTGTTTGCCATCCTTGGTCGCCTACCCGCTGATTGGGTCCACCTGGAACCTGGGACTGCAGCGCAGCCGCAGCACCGCCGAGTTGGACCTGGTGCGCTACCCCATGCTGCTCAGCACCAGCAAACTCAAGCAGGCGACGGGCTACCAACCCAATTACACATCCCTGGAGACTCTGACCTCCTTCGTTAACGCGGTGTTGATCTAAATTATGCCCCTGCCGGCTAAAGTAATCATCGACACCGACCCGGGGGTCGACGACGCCATCGCCATCATGATGGCACTGGCAGATCCTGGGGTGGAAGTCCTGGGGTTAACTGCGGTGGGAGGCAACGTCTCGTTATCGTGGGCAGCCCGCAACGCTCTGGCGCTGCTGGAGTATGCCGGGAGGAGCGAAATTCCGGTGGCCCGAGGCGCAGTGAGGCCCCGGCGGGGTAGCTTCCCTTATGCCCACCACTTCCACGGACCAACTGGGCTTACCCGCCGCTTACCCAAACCGGCAGTCAGGACCATAACTATTGGAGCAGTGGACTTTTTGGCCCAGCAAGTGGAGCGATACCCCGGTCAGATTGGTCTGGTGGCGCTGGGGCCGTTGACCAACCTGGCCCGCCTGGAAAGGCGATACCCAAAATCACTGCAACGCTTCGCTTCCTTGACGGTAATGGGCGGCGCCGTTGGTACGCCCGGCAACGTTACGCCCCACGCCGAGTTCAATTTTTACAGTGATCCGGTGGCGGCGCAGGAGGTGCTATCTTCGGGCGTGCCGCTGATCCTGGTCGACCTGGGCGCTTGCCGCCGGGTGTACCTGGACCGAGGGTCGGCGGCCGGCCTGGTCTGTGACGATCCATTGGGCGCGCTGGTGGTGGAGTTGTTGCAAAATTGGTTTGAGGTTGACCCGCAGCGAGAGCGGTTCGAGTTTTACGATCCGCTTACCTGGGCGGCGGCCATTGACCCAGGCATCCTCACTACCAAGCCAGTGACTATCGAGGTGGAGACCCAGGACTCACGCCGCCTGGGGGAATCCCGAGTATTGCACGATGGAGGGCCCGTCTCCGTTGTTGAGCAGGTGGACCACCGGCGGTTCTTTGCGCTGTTGACCAGGCTCCTGAAGCTGCCCCAGTTGGCGCCGATCGACAGTTAGGGAGGAATTGCTCAGCAATCCTGGGTGTTTTTGCCGTCGGAGGTAAGCGCCGCCTGAGCGGCAGCTAGCCGCGCCACCGGCACCCGGTAGGGCGAACAACTAACATAATCCAGACCGGCCTGGTGGAAAAAGGTCACACTGGCCGGGTCGCCGCCGTGCTCGCCGCAAATTCCCATTTCCAGGCCGGGTCGGGTCTGGCGTCCGGCGGCAACTGCGGTGCGCACCAGGCTACCTACTCCCTCGACATCCATGGTGGTGAACGGGTCGGCCGGCAGGATGCCTTCGGCGACGTACGACCGCAGGAACTTGGCCTCGGCATCGTCGCGACTAAATCCGTAGGTCATCTGGGTCAGATCGTTGGTGCCGAAACTGAAGAAATCCGACTCCTGGGCAATTAGTCCGGCGGTGATGGCGGCCCTCGGTGTCTCGATCATGGTGCCAAATTTGTAAGGTACTTTTATTCCCAGACGGTCCTGCACCTGGAAACCATCAGGCGTCAAGTACGGGCCAATACCTCAAGCCCCGGAACGGCGAACAGTCCCGCAGTGTTAGCCGCCGCCCTGGGGTGACCTCCTTTCGACGGATAATCGATGCCCTGACTCCCGGAGTAAACAAACGGGGTAGCGTTGCAGGATCGTTACTTCATATCTATTCAACCGATGTCGTTGGCGTGTAAATTAAGGACCCATTTCCCCCGGAACCCCTTGCGCAACAGGTTAGGGAAGAATGAACTCTTTGGCCCGCGCGTTTTTTTGGGGCCAGCAGAAACAATTCCTAAGCCTGGACTTCGTTTTAGTCAGGTCTTCGCCAGATTTCGCTACCCAAGCCGGCGGCGCAACATGTCCTCCGCCTTTTCAAACTGTTCCGCCCTGATATATGCCTCCAGCATAGTGTCCTCAGAGACCTCGCGTTGGGCATGGCTGCCAACGAAAGCCTCGCTCAGCCGTCTAAGTCTGCCCTAGATCGTCTTTCGTTCATCCTTTACGCGCTCCACTTCATCGCCGAAAGATCTACAGTGGTATTGGGGGTCGCCACGGCGACCGAACCGTACAGCCCTCAATCCCGTTTCCAGGCATTTACCAGCTCATTTGCCTGGTCTTCCTCGACGCCCCAAAGCTCAAAATGCACGTTGACCACATCATAGACAGTACGTTCTTGGACTTCCTTCTCGGTGTCCCGCATCGCATCTATACTGACTTCCATCCACTGCAATGGTATCTCTTTTTGCCTGGCTATCTTCTCCACCATGTTAACGGCACAGGCCGAGATGCCGGAAAAGAAGTATTCGGCCGGTCCGACCTCATCGCCACCAACATCATCGGCGACGAAGTGGTGATTGCGGGCTTTGCTGATCGCCCGGCCGAAGGTTCCGCTGCTGTAGCTTTTAACCTGGAAAGTTCGGTAGCGTTCATTCATCTTTGAGTCCTCTGCTAGCGTTTATTCTGGTTGAGATGACTCCAGTATAACAACTCACTTGCTGGTATTGATGAAAGTATATAAGCTGATTGACCGGGCGGCCCCTTCCCGGTGACCGCTTATTTGATTCCAATCTGGTGGAGAGCCCCGGTCGGGTTTCGGGCTTCTCCAAAATCTTCCGCACGCCATGCCGTTTCGTTCTGGTCAGCCCCATGCCAGACTTGAGTCGGGTCTGATCATCGACGTTGACAGGATCAGCGATGGGCCACAGAATTAAGACCCTGGAGGTCACCGCTTAACAGATGCTAAAGGCGCAGAATGGCCGATCTATCGGGCGTAAGCTGGGTATCCACTACGCCTGGATAATCATTGCAATAGCGGCGGTCATGCACATGGCTGGCGGTTCCATCCGCCAGACTTTCGGTGTGCTGATCGTCCCCCTTGAGGAGCAGTTCGGTTGGAGTCCGGCCGCTAGCGTCCTCGCTTACTCTCTGGCCAGCATTGTCGGGGCATTACTGGCCCCCATCAGCGGTATTGCTACCGACCGTTACGGGGCACGTAAGGTTATTTTGGTGGGCATCGTCTTCTACTTTTTCGGCGCCATATTCACCGGATTCGCTTCTCAGGTCTGGCATATCTGGATATCCTTCGGCATCGGACTGGGAGTAGCCCAGGCTGCTTTCAATGTGCCCATTCTGGCCGCTGCAACCGACTGGTTCCGGGCCCGTCTGGGATTGGGCATTGGCCTGCTGCAAGCCTCCCACGGGATAGGACCGGCGCTGATGGTGATCACGGTCAGCGTGCTCATTGCCTCGGTAAACTGGCAACTTACCTTTTTGGCCATCGGCATATCGGGGTCGCTGGTCATGCTGGTGTTGATGTTATTCTTCCGCAACCGCCCATCGGATATGGGACTGCGAGCCTACGGCGCCCCCGATACCGAGACGGTCCGCCAGCGTTTTGATCCGACGATTGAACGGGTGCGCGCCAAAGCCTACCAGGTTAATATACAAAGTACCAGCGCCTTCTGGAAGTTGGTGGGGGTGCATTTCCTGGGCTGTATGGGCCACGCCATAGTCATCATCTACGTTATTCCCATCGCCATAAGGGCCGGGTTAGACTCCTTGGCGGCGGCCGGAATCTTGACCACCCTGGTTTCGGTTAGCGTGCTAACTCGCTTTCTTACTCCAGTGGTCGCCGAATACCTGGGAGCGAAACGGGCCATGGCTACCATGTTCCTGCTGCAAGGGTTACCGGTGTTGCTCCTTTTCTGGACCCAGGAGGTGTGGCAGTTCTATTTGTTCGCCGTCATATTCGGCTTGGGCTACGGCGGCGAGGGATCGGCTTTCCCCATCATTAACCGGCAGTATTTTGGCCGAGGGCCCATGGGTCGGTCCTTCGGCTGGCAGCAATTCGGCGCCGGTACGGGAATGGCCTTCGGCGCCTGGATCGGCGGGGCCTTGTTCGCGGTTTTCGGTTCTTACAGTCCGACCATCATTCTGTCCACTGCTGCCAGCGCCACCGGCGCGATAATCCTGTTGTCCATGGAGCCCACGGCCCGACTGTTAATCCCCAACTGGGAGGACTCGCTGCCTCCGGAAGCCCGGACCGAAACCCTCAGTACTGTTGGGGCCGCGAATTAAATTTGTGGAACCAAGCCACTGGTTAGTGGAGACGGGCAATTAACAGGCATGGGACATGGGTGAGATTTCCTCCAATTCCAGCACATGAAAAGAGTCCACCACCGAAGCCATGGTCGTCAGCAACTCTTCCACTGGCTTTCTTACAGCCTGATGGCGACAATCTTGATGAATATCGCCCCGATCCTGTCCAATTGATGGGGTCCACATCACGGTCCTACTGGAATTGGTGCCACCACATCGCAACCACCGACGCTCAGGTGGCCGTTCCGGTTCACCTCGGTGGTACTGGTGAATACTTGTTTTGAAAACATGGTCTCCAGACGTACCTCGTACCTGCAGGTTAACCCCCATACTAGATTGGGGTGTTGAGGGTGTCA
>JACZRM010000182.1 GCA_022576105.1 Chloroflexota bacterium
GGCATGATGGAGCAGCCCGGTTGCACCTCGGGAAGGATAATCTCTCCGAAACCTGCCCGTGGGCCACAGCCCAGGAAACGTATGTCGTTGGCGATCTTATGCAGGCTGATGGCGATGGTCTTGAGCTGGCCGCTGGCTTCCACAATTGAGTCCAGGGACGATTGAGCCTGGAAATGGTTGCTGGTCTCCCGAATCTGAACGCCGGTAGTCTCGGAGAGGGCCTTGCAGGTGCGTTCGGCAAACTCCGGGTGTGTGTTTACTCCGGTGCCCACGGCGGTGCCGCCCAGCGCCACTTCGGCCAGGGCATCCTGGGCGCGCTGCATCCGTAGAACGCCAATCTCAGCCTGCCCCGCAAAGCCCAGAAATTCCTGCCCCAGTCGTATCGGGGTGGCGTCTTGCAGGTGGGTGCGTCCGGTCTTGATCACCGGCCAGAACTCGTCGGATTTTTTCTTCAGTTCAGTCTGGAGGTGGGTCAGGGCCGGTATCAAGTCTTCTTTGATGGCGATCAGCGCGGCCAGTTGGATGGCGCTGGGAATCACGTCGTTGGAGGACTGCCCCAGGTTTACATGGTCGTTGGGGTGAACCATGCGCGAACCCAGGTCTCCGCCCAAAACCTGCGAGGCGCGGTTGGCGATTACTTCATTGGCGTTGGTGTTGGTGGAAGTGCCGGAGCCGGTCTGGAAAATGTCCAGGACGAAGTGGTGGTCGTGCTTTCCGTCAATAACCTCTTGTGCGGCGTCAACAATAGCCTTGCCAATTTTTTCGTCCAGGGCTCCCAGCGCCATGTTGGTCTGGGCCGCGGCCTGCTTGATCAGGGCCAGCGCGCGAATAAACGTGCGGGAGAATCGCAGGTCGCTGATTGGGAAATTTAACACCGCCCGCATGGTTGAGGCGCCGTAAAGTGCGTCAGATGGGACCTCCATCTCGCCCATGGAGTCGCGCTCAATTCTTACGTTCTTGGTCGACATTGAATCACCGTCCTGAAGCCGGGAGATTAAAGCTAGGGATTACCTGTAAATTGTAGTGAGATTAACAACGAGTGACCATCTTCAGATTATAGCCTTGAAATCAACTCGCACTTCTTCGTCATTAGGAATCGAAAAATACAGCTTCTCAAACCCAATGACCCTCCCCTCCTTGTCCTTCATAAGAATAACTTCATCACCGGTTTCTTCGGAGACATACTCGGTTTCAGGGTCACCGAACCAGACCGTTAAGGTACTGCCATTGCGGTCGTAATATATTTTCACCGAGTCCATATCGGTTCTCCCTCTTTTATATTGTTGGTCGGATAAGTAGTTATTACGAATCCATCGCCATCCACTCTTTTCACAACCACACAGGTCCAGCGGCTAACACTCTCCGACCGGTAGAACAGATAAACCTCCGGGTCGCGGAGGCTTCGCCTGATCTCCTCAGGGAATCTTAGCACCTCTTCAACATCATTTTCACGCCCGCGCATAACGGGATGCTTGACTGAAACTATCATTTCCCAATATGAACCGCTTGCGTGAACTCTGAACCCCAGGGGAGTCGGGACATCGAAAAGCATTTGTCGTTATTTTACTCACTTGCCCTGGCGAATCCAGTCGGCCACCTTTTCCGCAATCATGATCGTGGTGGCGTTGGTGTTGGCCCGTATCACGTCGGGCATTACCGAGGCATCAACTACCCTCAGGTTCTCCACCCCATAGACCCGGCAGTATTGGTCTACCACCGCCATCCCATCCGAGCTGGTTCCCATCTTGCAAGTGCCGGACGAGTGGTGCTGGGTGTAAGCGTTACGCAAGAGCCAGTTGTCCAGAGCATCGTCCGAGGCCAGGTCGGCGTCGGTGGGATTGAGCCGCTCGGCGATAATATCCTTGAACAAAGGGTGGTCAGCCAGCCGCAGCCCCAGACGGACGGCGTCCCGCATCCGTTCCCGATCGGTGGGGTCCGACAGGTAATCGTAGTCAAGCTCGGGCTGGACCTGGGGATCGGTTGATACCAACCGCAAGCGGCCGGCGGTGGTGGCGTTTTGCAGCGCCGCGCTGAACCCGAAATGGAAGTCGTCGCCCTCGATTTTTACGCTGGCCGGACGGTGCTCGCTGGTCATCAATATTGGCGCTACCTGTATGTCGCCGCGAGTACGCGAGGTTTCCGGGCTGTAACGGAGACCCACCTGGATACTGGGCGACGAATCTGGCGGGGGGTCGCCGATTCCCTTGAACAAGGTGAACACCGCCGGATGGTCCCGCAGGTTTTCGCCCACTCCGGGCAGGTCATGAATCAGGGTTATCCCCAGGCTTTGCAGTTGCTGAGCCGGTCCGATGCCGGACAGCATCAAGACTTGAGGCGAGGCGATGGCCCCGCTGCTGACGATTATTTGCTGTCCTTCTGCAGTGAAGGTCTCGCCGCCGCTCTCGGCCCGCACGCCCATCGCCCGTTTTCCTTCAAACAAGATGCGGTGGACGGTGACATCACCCCGGGTGGTCAGGTTCATGCGGTGGCGAACCGGGTTCAGGTAGGTCAGGGCGGTGCTCATGCGCACGCCGTCGATGTTGTTCAACGGGCGGATGGCGATGCCGTCTGAATCAGGATGGTTCTGGTCCGGGTCTTGAGGAAATCCCAGCGCAAGACAGGCATCGTGGAAGGCCAGCGAGGTTGGCAGCAGTTCTTCCCGCTTGAAACGCCGGACCGGTATCGGCCCTTCATTACTGTGGAAGTCACCCCCGGGAAAATCCAGGTCGTTTTCCAGCTTGCGAAAGTAGGGCAGCACCTTGGTAAAGGCCCACTCGTCGTTGCCCCAAGCCGCCCAGTTATCGTAGTCTTCCGGCAGTCCTCGGAAAAGAACCTGGCCGTTGATCGAACTGGAACCTCCGCTGGCCCGGCCTCGCGGAATTTGGATCGGCTCCGGTTGAAGCGGAGTGGCGGTGGCGGTGTATCCCCAGTTGTGCGGGCCATAGGCCGAGCGCCACACGTTATAGCCGTCTTTCAAGTCGATGGGAAGACGGTCAAAGTCCGGGTAGTCCGGGCCGGCTTCCAGCAGCAACACCGATTTGTCTTCGTCTTCACTGAGGCGATTGGCCAGAACGCATCCGGCCGAACCGGCCCCAATAATAATGTAGTCATACTTCACCGCAGTTTCCTCCTGCAAGATGATTAATCGTAGGTACAAAAATCATTAAATTCGATGGTTCGGCGGGTCTGTTGGGTTTTGACCGCCTGCCCGACCCCATCCTAACCTTCCCCTTGTCAAGAGGAAGGAACTGCTGAGCATCCGCTAAAGGATTCAACGAGTTGCACCACATATTGCCACTCAAAGCCAGCTTTGGCAATTTCTTCTGCCAAGCCTTGGTTGACCCACCGGCTTGCCCGTGATAGTCTTTCGTCGGAAACAGAATAGCGCGTGGTGCCCCAAATTGGGGAGAATAGGGAATCCGGTGCAACTCCGGAACGGGCCCGCCACTGTGAGTGGGGAGCCTCCCGACAGCAACAGCAGCCACTGTCCATTTTGGATTGGGAAGGCGTCGGAGAGGCTGAGATCCACCAGTCAGGAGACCTGCCGCGCAGAACCCACCGAAACTTTCGCCCAATTCCGCTACCCGGAGTTGCCAGTGAACGTTCTTCGGCGGCAACGCTTCGTGGATTGAGCGGCCGGTAAACCAAACATTTCGCCCCTGTCCGACAAAGGCAGGGGTTTTTTCATAGTAAGCCCTGCGGAATAATCCACCGGTGGAGTAGACCCAAGGAAGGACTGCATGAAGGAACCGATCAGTGAGCAGGTAGTTTCCGAAACGGCGACGATTGGCCCAGCAGCCGCCTCATTCTCCGATGCGGAACGGGAGGCGGTCTACCGGGCGATCCATTCCCGGCGCGACATTCGCCATTTCCGCCCAGACCCCATCCCGGAAGACGCTCTGGAGCGCATACTGATGGCCGCGCATCACGGTCCTTCGGTGGGGTTCATGCAACCCTGGGATTTCATCCTGATTCGCGACCTGGCGATACGGCGCGAGGTTAAGGAGTTGTTCAACCGAGAGCGGGAGGCCGCCGCCTGCTTTTACGACGAGCCCCGCCGCTCACAATACCTGTCGCTCAAGCTGGAAGGGATCATGGAATCGCCAATCAATCTGTGCGTTACCTGCGACCCCACCCGAGGTGAAGTTGTGCTGGGCCGAAACGCCGCGCCGGAAACCGACCTTTACTCGACCTGCTGCGCGGTGCAAAATCTTTGGCTGGCGGCCCGCAGCGAGGGCATTGGCGTGGGCTGGGTCAGCATACTGAAGCTGCCTCAATTGAGAAGGCTCTTGGAGATTCCGCCCCACATCGTTCCGGTGGCCTACCTGTGCCTGGGCTACCCGGAGGAGTTTACGGACCAACCGTTGCTGCAATCGGTGGGGTGGCGTCAGCGGATACCTCTGGAGGAACTGATGCACTATGACCGTTGGCCGAAGTGAATATTGGTCCGGCATAATTTCAGGGCGATTTGAGTTCTCGCTCCCTCCAACCCCGCTCGTACGCTATGCTAGAATAAAACCCCACAACCGCGCACTGCATCATTGAGTATGGTCGACAAACCCGCCGACACCAAAATCCGCCGCTCCCGCAGCCAGA
>JACZRM010000009.1 GCA_022576105.1 Chloroflexota bacterium
GTCGGCAAACAAGACGAACGCGGCGGCGGCTCAAAAGTCTGACCAGGCTAAAGCCAAGGATAATTGACGCTGCTTCCGTGCGTTAGGTTTCATCAGACCTGAAAAAGGCAGACTGTCAGTAAATTTTCAGCCTGCCTTTTGCATTTATCAGAGCCTTGTCGCTCGAAGGCATCCTGATTTCAACGGGATTCCCGCCGGTGCAAACGAAATCCAAACCTTTCCCGTTTCCTGCTGTGGTCACCTTGCCGTTGTACCTAAGGTATAATACCTTTTACGTCCTGGGTGCAATCAAGATAGCTTGGCGTTTAAGGGGGAGGCTGGCCGAATAGTGTTCACGCACCTGCATGTCCATACTGAGTACAGCATGCTGGACGGTATTAGCCGCATTCCAGACCTGGTTGACCAGACTCATCGCCTGGGTATGGAGGCTCTGGCCATCACCGACCATGGATCACTGTATGGTGTGGTGGAATTCTATTCAGAATGCAAAGAACGGGGCATCAAGCCCATAATCGGCTGCGAGACCTACGTGGCCCACAACCACCGTTCTGACCGGACCGGTTCAGAGCGCAGCCCTAACCACCTGGTGATGTTGGCGCGGAACAATGCAGGCTATCGAAATTTGATGCAGTTGATTACCCGCGCCCATCTGGAGGGATTCCACTACCGCCCTCGGGTGGATAAAGAGCTGTTGGAGCAATACCACGAGGGTCTAATTTGTTTCTCCGGTTGTCCTTCCGCTGAGGTTCCCCGCTTGATCGCCGACGGCAACATGGCGGAGGCCAATCGGGTGGCCCTCTGGTACAAGGAACTCTTCGGTGATGGCTATTTCCTGGAGTTGCAGCGTCATGAGGACGTCCCCCAGCTCCCAGAGATCAACCTGGGCCTGGTGGCAATGGGGAAGGAGTTAAACATCCCCCTGGTGGTCACCAATGATGCCCATTACGTCCGCCAGGTTGATTCCTCCTTCCAGGACGTGTACATCTGCATCCAGACCAACACCAACATACAGGATGAAAAACGCCTTAGGATGGAGGACGACTCCTACTATATCAAGAGCCAACAAGAAATGGCGGAGCTGTTCCCGGATTTCCCAGAAGCTTTGGAGAATACTCAGCGCATTGCCGATATGTGCGATGTCGAATTGGGATTTGGTCAGACCCATCTGCCCAAGTATCCCACCCCCGGCGACATCGACGCCGACGAATATCTGGCCAAACTGTGTTGGGATGGATTCAAAAAGCGCTATCCCCGTCAGTCGCCCGAGGCCGAAAAGCGACTCCAATATGAGCTGGAGGTTATCCGCCATACCCAATTTGCCAATTACTTCCTGGTGGTATGGGACATCATAGACTTCGTACGACGCAACAATATTTTGTTCGGCGTAAGAGGCAGTGCCGCCGCCAGCGTGGCCCTTTATTGCCTGGGCATCACCGACATTGAACCCCTGGAATATCGCCTGGTATTTGAGCGCTTCTTGAATGTTGAGCGCAAAGAGATGCCGGACATTGATATGGATTTCCAGGATGACCGGCGCGACGAAGTGCTCCATTACGTGATCGACCGTTACGGCAGCGACCGGGTGGCGCAAATAATTACCTTCGGCACCATGGGCGCCAAAGCTGCGCTGCGCGACGTAGGCCGGGGCCTGGGGATGAGTTATGGCGATGTGGACCGTATTGCTCGTATGGTGCCCCTAAAATGCCGCACTCTGGATGACGCACTCAAGGCTAACGCGGAGTTCAATGATATTTACCAGAGCGATGAAGCGATTAAAACCCTGGTGGACAACGCCCTAGGCCTGGAGGGTATCGTTCATCACGTCAGCACCCACGCCGCCGGCGTCTTGATTGCTGATGAGCCGTTGATCGAAACGGTGCCCTTGCAGCGGCCCACCAAAGGCGATGAAAACAGCCCAGTGATGATGACCCAGTACTCGATGGGCCCGGTGGCCAAGCTGGGTTTGTTGAAAATGGACTTTCTGGGTCTGACCAACCTGACCATCCTGGACCGGACCGTCAAGCTTTTGGACCAGACTCGCGGAATAAAAATAGATATCAACCGGCTGCCCCTGGACGACAAAGATACTTTTGATCTGCTGGCATCGGGCAAGACCACCGAGGTCTTTCAGTTGGAAAGCGCTGGGATGCAGCGACACATCAAAGACCTCAAGCCGTCCAATCTGGGTGACATCGCGGCAATGATCGCCCTTTACCGTCCCGGTCCCATGGAGCATATCAAAACCTTCATCAATGCCAAGCACGGCCGCTCCCCGATCACATATCCCCATCCCAGCCTTAAAGACCTGCTGGACGAGACCTATGGGGTGATTGTTTACCAAGACCAGGTGCTGCTGATTATGCAGAATTTTGCCGGTTATAGCTTGGGCGAGGCGGATACCGTTCGTAAGGCCATGGGCAAGAAGATAGCCGCCTTGATGGCCCAGGAACGGGAGAATTTTATTGCAGGCGCCCAGCGAAAAGGCTTTGACCAGGGCGTGGCGACCGAAGTATTCGATCTGATTGAGCCCTTTGCCGGCTATGCTTTCAACAAGGCTCACAGTGTGAGCTACGCACTGATCTCCTATTGGACTGCTTATTTCAAGGCCCACTATCCGGTGGAATACATGGCGTCGGTGTTGAACTCCCGCCTGGACCATCCCGAAAAAGTAATCCACGTGGTCAACGAGTGTCATCGGCTGAAAATTCCAGTGGTGCCGCCAGACATCAATCGATCTGATGAATTCTTCACCATCGACAAAGAGTGCGGGCCTGATCCCTGCCTGAGATTTGGTCTGGCGGCGGTTAAAACCGTGGGAGAGGGCGCCATCCGCCCCCTGGTGGAGGAGCGCCGGAAGAACGGGCCTTACGCGTCCATCGATGATTTTTGCCACCGGGCCGATGTCAGCGCGTTGAACCGGCGCACCCTGGAAAGCCTGATCAAGGCTGGCGCATTCGACAGCCTGGGATCTCGGGGTGCGATGACCAACGCGGTCGACCAGATAATCGGCGCTGCCCAACTGGAAACGAAGATGCGTAACTCGGGTCAGACCAGCATGTTTGACGCTCTGGGCAGCGATTCCCAGGGAACTATGTCTGGAATCGATTTGAGTGGCCCGGATGTGTCCCGTGAGCAGAAGGCCGCTTGGGAACGTGAGTTCCTCGGAGTGCCTTTATCCTATAACCCGCTCTTTGAGCTGGCCAATATTGACGCCGGGGATGCTATCGTCTCTCTGGACCAGCTGGACGAGGAATTACATGGACAAAGTCTAACTCTGGTGGGACACGTTTCCGGGACCACTGAGCGATACACCAGAGAGCAAAAGAAGTTTTTGATAGTCTCAACTGACTTGTTGGGTGGGCCTGTCGAGATAATTGTGTGGCCCGAAGTGCTGGAACGCACTGCTGGGCTATGGGAGGAGGGGAAGCTGGTAAAAGCCTCCGGAAAGATGAGGCTGCGGGGTGATCAATTCTCTCTGGTCTGTGAAGAGGTCGAAGAGTTCATCATACCGGCGCAATCATCCACGTCGGCGGCGCAACCGGCAGAAGACAGCGATATGTCACCAAGTGCGAATTTCACGGCCAACGGCAGTAATGGTACCACCGGCGCCAGGAGAAAGTCCTCGACGGCGACGGCGGTGGCCGCCAAAGTTGATCCACCTCGGTCGGTGGTCATGGCGATCGAAGAGTCGGACAATGCCATTGAAGACGCCCATTTGCTGCGTGAGGTAATCCAGGTCCTGCTGGAGTATCCGGGCAAAGACCGGGTCAACCTGCAGATTCATACCCAGGGTAAGCGTATATTGATGGAACTGCCAGTGGTCAGCACCGGCTACTGCACCGAACTCAAAGGGCGGCTGGAAGAGCTTTTAGGCGTCGGCTCAGTGGCTATGCTGCAGCCGGAGGTCCCCCAAACCGAAGACGCTCCCTTCTAGTTTTACCTGATCTCCAGCACCATTAAACCGCTGGGAGCTAGCGTACCGGGTTTAGCATGGAAAAAATTAGGCGTGAATATCCAGACATTGCCCCGTCGGGCCCTACCTATAGCCGGGCGGTTCTCGCTGGCAATATGCTGTTCATTTCCGGCTGCACCGCCAGAGGGACCGACGCCCAGGGGAAGCCGCTGATGGAACAACTGGGCGTGACCCTGGACCGAGTTACCCGCGTGGTGTCCGCCGAAGGAGGAACTGCCTCCGATATTGTCAAGATTACCACCTTCGTCACCAGTATCGCCGACTGGCAGGCGCACGCCGCAGAGCAGCAAGAGATTTTTCAGCGTTTCTTTGGCGAGGAATACCCGGCAAACTCGCTCATCGAGATCAACGCTTTGGCCGAGACGGGTCTCGACGTAGAAATAGAGGCCATTGCTATTATCGGCTAGGGCGTTTCCAGGCTCCAGATTATTTACTTTGGGATGATCCCTGGCGATGAACGTGCCCCGGCAGTTGCCCGGGGCATTACGGTGGAGTCAATTCTGTTTAGCTTGACTAGAATGCGCCGGCCTTACCCCACGTTGACACATTCCAGGGCTCCTCAGGCCGGAGCAATTTCCCCTCGGTGTACCCGCAAACGGATTTTCGGTAATTCACCACTAAGCGGAAACTAGCGACATGATCGGAGTTCCATAGAGCGGACTTTTATCTAAGTGCAAAACATGGTATTATACAAGTGGATAAATCTGTAAAGCGATATGACAGCTTACGTATTTATTACTGCTGTGACCTGCCAGCCGGGTCAAGAGGTCGCAGCAGTCAGTGAGGTGATGGTACACGCGCACTCCTATTGTCGCAAGTAACTACCTTCGGGCGGACGGTGTAGTTTGAGCGTCGTCGACGACATAAAAAGCCGTCTGGATATTATGGAGGTGGTAAACTCGCACACCACCTTGCAACGCTCCGGAAAGGCATTCAAGGCCAATTGCCCCTTTCATCAAGAGCGAACACCTTCATTCTTCGTTTTCCCTGACCGCCAGAGTTGGCGCTGCTTCGGCGCGTGCGCTACGGGCGGCGATGTTTTTTCCTTTGTAATGAAGGCGCAAAACCTGGAGTTTGGGGAAGTGCTCAAACAGTTGGCCCAACAAGCGGGCGTTAATCTCCCCGGCAAGGAACGTCGGGTTGAGCAGCAGAGCGCCTTCGACATCAACGAAGCCGCCAAGGAATACTTTCAGCTGAGGCTGGCTTCAACCCAGGGCTCAGAAGCCAGGGCTTATTTGGAAAGGCGGGGCCTGAGCAAGTTAGCCATAGAAAAATTTGAGCTGGGGCTAAGCCCCAGCGACGGTGAGTCATTAAAGAACCATCTGGTGAATAAGGGTTTCTCCCTGGAAAAGTTGGCCCAGGCGGGTGCGGTCTCCGGCGGCGACAACGGCCGGTATCGAGACATGTTTCGCAACCGGCTGATGATACCCATCAGGAACAGCCAGGGTGATCTGAGCGGCTTTGGCGGGCGGGCCCTGGATGATTCCAACCCCAAATACCTGAACTCGCCCCGTACGCCGGTGTTCGACAAAGGCCGCATCTTGTATGGCCTGCATCTGGCCAAAGAAGCCGCCCGCGAGCAGGGCATTGTGGTGGTAGAAGGATATATGGACGCCATCATGGCCCATCAGCACGGCCACAACAACGTGGTGGCCTCCATGGGCACGGCGCTCACCGAGAATCAAGTGGCTGAGATTCGTCGGCTTACCGGCCGCATTACCATGGCGTTGGATGCCGACGCCGCCGGTCAACAGGCTACCCTGCGCAGCTTGGAGTCTTCCTGGAAGGTGTTTCAGACCCATACCGCCGGCAAAGCCCAGGGGACTACGCTGTTCCAGCGGCAGGATGACACCGAACTCAAGGTTGCGGTTCTCCCAGAAGGATTGGACCCGGACGAGGTGATTCGCCAATCTCCAGAACAATGGGCCACGCTGATCGAAGAGGGCAAACCGGTATTCGAATATTTGCTGCCCGCCCTGTGCGCTCAAGTCGACATCGCCAGCCCCCAGGGTAAGGCGTGGGTATCGCAGCGGCTGTTCAATTTCATTGCCGCCGTGCCGGAGCCGATCCAGCAAGACCACTATTTTCAGATGCTGGCCAACCATCTGGAGGTAAGTGAAGACACATTAAGGGCCAGTATGAGCCGGTTTACCCCGCAGCAGCCGGCCAATGCCAGGCCGGGCGCCGCTGCCAGGGGGCGGAATGCGGGCGGCCCGGACCGAGAACCCACATCCTCGGCCTTTACCAAGCTGGAGAATGACCCGATTGAGGACCACTGTCTGGCACGAATTCTGCAAAACCCCGGTTTGTACGAGTCGGTCACGGAACTGAGACCTGAATATTTTCGCAAGCCGGAAAATCGGGAAATTTTGAATCACATCCTGTTCGTTGCATCCGATGGCTTTGACGACTCTGCCATCGACTGGCTGAAGCAGACCGTGGAGGATGAACTGGCGCAGCATTTGGAATATTTGTTCAACAAGAACCTCCCTCCCTCTGGCAGCCGAGGCGGTGCTGCGGAAGTAAACCAGACCATACATCGATTGGAAGAGCGCTATTTGCGTGAACTGAAAATCGAGGAGGTAATGAAATTTTCTGAAACTCAAGCCGATGGTTGGCCCGAGGAACCGGATGACCACATACTGGAAATTAATCAGCGAATCAAAAAGAACGAAATGGCCCGGCATTTCTTAACTCCTAACGTTTCTTAACGTTTTCGATTGAACGTGATACCGAGCGAAGGTGATACAAAATGGTGAGACGTAGCAAAGGCCGTGAACTCAACCCGGAAGATTTCCGCGAGAATAACGATGACGATAGCGGCGGGCCCAATCTTATGGGCATTATTGGTCAGGTGAAGAGGGACGACGAAGAAGAGGAAGGCATGGCCGGCAGTGGCACTATGGTGGTTGCGCCTTCTGCTGCGGGCGCCGACGCCGCCGAAGAGCAATGGGATGACTCCAGCTCTGAAGAAGACTCTCCCAAAACCACCGAGCAAGAACCGGTCGACTCCGACATAGAGAACGACGATGTGGATTGGGAGGCCGAAACAGAAAGTCTGGAAGTCCTGGACGACCCGGTGCGCATGTATTTGCGAGAAATCGGTCGAGTCCGCCTGCTTACTTCCCATGATGAGCGGGTCTTGGCCCGCAGGTTGGAGGGCCAGAAGCATCTGCTGGCCCTGGAGAAAGAGTTGACGGAGCTGGAAGGCCGTCCGGCCCGGCCCTGGGAAGTAACCCGTGGCTTGCTGAACCGAATGGTCAATTCAGAGCCATTGGTTAAAGCCTTGAGCAACCAGTTGGACCTTCCGGGCAACTTGACCCTGACCCAGATTGCCCAAAATGAGGGGTTGAGAGCGGCCATTGACGCTGAGATCGACCTGGACCTGATCGCATACGTATCCGACGCGCTCAATGAAGAAGAAACCACCGTCTATCGCATGCTGGTGAACCTGTCTCTGGACAGTTGGATCCTGCCAACCGAAGCGGGTGATGTCATGGAGGACTGCACCCTCTCTGAGTTGAGGAAAAAGCTGGCGGAGCAGAACTGCTCTGAACAATTGGAAGCGGCCGACCCGCTTTTTCGGCGTTCTTTCAACCAGATTAGGGCTGACGGAGACAAGGCGCAGTCTCATTTGACCGAGGCGAACCTGCGCTTGGTGGTCAGCGTGGCCAAAAAGTACATCGGCCGGGGTATGGCCCTGTTGGACATGATCCAGGAAGGCAATATTGGCCTGATTCGAGCCGTTGAAAAGTTCGACTACCGTAAGGGGTACAAATTCAGCACCTATGCCACCTGGTGGATTCGCCAGGCAATTACGCGGGCCATTGCCGACCAGGCACGGACCATACGCATCCCGGTGCATATGGTGGAGACGATCAACAAGCTGATGCGGCAGCACCGGCGGCTGCTTCAGGAGTACGGTCGTGAGCCTACGCCCGAGGAAATTGGCCAGGCGATGGAAATTGGACCGGAAAAAGTTGAAGAGATTCTGAAAATTTCCCAGGAACCGGTCTCTCTAGAAACTCCAATCGGCGAAGAGGAAGACTCTCATCTGGGGGACTTCATCGAGGATCGAAACGCCACCGCCCCGGCCGACGCTGCATCCTTCCAACTGCTCAAGGAGCAGGTCGAAGAAGTGCTGCACACTTTGACCGATCGGGAAGGCCGGGTTTTACAGCTTCGGTTCGGTCTGGAGGACGGTCGCAGCCGTACCTTGGAGGAAGTGGGTCGAGAATTCGGTGTCACCAGGGAGCGCATTCGGCAAATTGAGGCCAAGGCGCTGCGGAAGCTACGTCATCCGACCCGTTCCCGCAAACTACGGGATTTCCTGGAGTAAGATCAGCTGGGTCAACCAACGCCAACTATTGGCCAATCTAGTGTTGAATGGAGTGGTTGCGCTGAGAAAATCGCCAATAGCAGTGCGGAAATAGTCTTTCATCGACTATGACGCCGATGTTATACTCGTATTAACCGATCCAAGGGAGGAAGTTAGGTGCCAGAGTGGGATATGCTGAAATGCCTAAAGTGTGACGTGGGACAGTTAGTTCCGTTGTCTGACTACGGCGGCCAAGGGGCGGCGGTTCACTACAAGGCTTGGGTGTGTATTAACCCGGATTGTGGCTTCAACCTCAAAATCCGCAATGGGGACATTTACCTGAACGAGCCAATTACCCCTGGCAATATGAACACGCCCCGCGTGCGATAGTTCCTTCTGACTGCAACTTACCGGAGTTGCCAAAGCGCTTCTCGACTCACTGGTGTGGAGTGCTAGGGGCTGATGTGGCAAAGGTAAGAGCAGGTACCCTGTATTAGGAATTGTCCTAAGCCGCCTTTAATAATCATCGAATAACCAAAAGGGGCGCATACTTATGCGCCCCTTTTTAGATGGTTTGCGATTCTGCCTAGTCAGCCGTCTGAGTGACCGAGTCTTCATTAATGGGCGTAATGCGCAACTTGCGCAGCCGGCGACCCAAGATGGAAACGACCTCAATGCGCAGGTTATCGGTAAGCACGATGTCGCCGGTCTGCGGTATTCTGCCCAGGGATTGATAGACAAATCCACCAAGAGTATCCACATCGGCGCTGTCCAATTCCGCGCCGAAGATCACCTTGACATCGTCCGTAGTGACCCCCGCATCCACCAGCGCCGAGCCATCGGGATACCTTATCACTTCCGGGTCTTGGACCCGGGAGAACTCATCCTCAATTTCGCCCACTATCTCTTCCAGCAGGTCCTCCATGGTGACCAGACCCTCGCTGCCTCCGTACTCATCCACCACAATTACCATCTGCAAGGCCTTCTGCTGCAGCTCTTCCAGCAAGTCATCCAATCGCTTGGACTCTGGAATGAAGAATGCAGGTCTCATTGCATCTCGCAAAGAAGTTTCCTCCTTGCTCTGGCTCAGCATGGTCAGCAAGTCTCGCGAGTGAACAATACCCACTATGGTGTCCAGATTGTCTTCAAACACGGGTAGGCGGCTGTGGCCACTCAGCCCCATGGATTCAGCAACCTCGCTGAGGGAGGAATTCACGTTCACGGCCACCATGTCCAACCTGGGCACCATGATCTCCCTCACCGTAGACACATCTAAGCGGAGAATGGACCGGAGCATCTCCCGGTCTCTTTCATCGACCCTTGCCGAGTCCGCCGCGGCAATGACTCGCTCCTCCAATTCAATATCGGGATCGTCGTCAGTTTCACTGGAGCCGTTATTGGGTCGGCGCTGGCGCTCTTTGAGTAACCAGCGGTGCAAGGGGGCGGAAAACTGCCGGGACTTGACCGGACCTCTAGTGGCGGCGATGTAGAGGCAACGATTGATAACAGTGAGGATGGCCAGCAGGGTTAATGCCAGCATGGCAGCCCACCACCAGCCCAATGTTTGAGTGCTCAGGGCCAGGGCCAGTCCAGAGAGGGAGGCGGCGATAATACAGGCGTTCTTGAAGGAGGAGACAACGAAGGAGAAATTGTGTTGCGGTTTGCCAATGGCACGCCCATTCCCAACACTTGCGGCGTGTTCCGCCAGGCTCAGGTAGGCGAAAAGAAGCAGGGAAGCTCCGAAAACTAATGCTAACGGTACTAAGCTACTATCAGTATCCAATTCTTTACCCTCTTGAACCTAATCGGCCCTAGAAGGAAATCCAACTCCTTTTGCTAGCATCCTAATCAACTGCTGGGTGGTCTCTTGTCAATCATTCTAGCAGGAATTCCCACAACTAGTCTACCCGCCGGGACGTCCTTGATCACCACCGCCCCCGCCCCAGTGATGGCATCGGCGCCAACGGTTACCGGAGCCACCAGCATGGTGTCGCAGCCGATGAATGCCCCCTCGCCAATGATGGTGTTGAGTTTTTCCTTGCCGTTGTAATTGCAGGTGATGGTGCCGGCGCCAATATTTACCTTAGCGCCAATGGTCGCATCACCCAGATAGCTGAAGTGCCCGGAAACCGCTCCGGCGGCCAGACGGCTTTCCTTCACCTCTACAAAATTGCCAATGTGGACTCGGGTTTCCAGATAGGCCCCCGAGCGAAGGTGGCTGTAGGGGCCAATGTCGACATCGCTTTCCATGACTGCCTCTTCCAACACGGAAGCGATGACCTTGCATCGGTCGCCGATGGACGAGTCCCGCACCATCGAGTTGGGTCCAATCAAACAGTCTTCGCCGATACGGGTGTCTCCGTTCAGCGTCGTGTTAGGCAGGATGATACTGTCCGGTCCTATCGTAACGTTGGAGTCGATGTAGACCGAAGCCGGGTCCTGAATAGTCACTCCGGCCAGCATCCATTTCTCCAGAATTCGCCGTCTCTGTACCGCTTCCACCTGCGCTAGCTGTAGGCGGTTGTTAACGCCCAGCATCTCTGCCGGGTCATTGGCGGCCACACCCTCAATGCTGGCAGCGCTGGAGTTGCCCTGGGCGACCAGCGAGGTCAAGTATTTCTCTCCGGTGGGACTGGCCGCCAGCCGGTCCAGGTTGTCCTTCAACCAACCGGTCTGGAAGCAGTAGGCGCCCACATTGACTTCGGCTGGCTCATCCTGGGGGCCAGGCCAATCGGCGGCCTCCACAATGTCAACCACCCGCCCCTTGTTGTCCCTAACCACCCGGCCCAGGTCGTTGGTCTGGATTCCACCCACCGTCAGCATGGTCATCTGGTGAGTTTCCGACCGGTGACAGTCCATTAACTTTTGCAGGGACTCCAACTGCACCAGGGGCACATCTGCGTTCTGGACTAGGATATGCTCGGCGCTGCTATCCAGCAATTCAACCGCCCGGCTGACGGCGTCACCGGTGCCCAGCACTGCCGGCTGCGTTACATACTCCACCGAGTCGCCCAGCAGCTGTTTGATGGCCGGCCCGTTTCCGGGAGATATGACCACCACGGTGCGTCCAATCCCCAGACTTTTGACTAAATCCACCGGATACCGGATCATCTCTTTGCCGCAGACTTGGTGGAGCACCTTGGGGGTACGGGATTTCATGCGTACTCCCTGTCCGGCGGCTAGTATTACGGCGGCCCATTGCTCCATGACGGCACACTCCCTGCTGCTGTTCGACCGATTCGGCCTGTTCGGGCCCTCCCGAACGGTCATTCACCGATAATTTGTCGTTATCGCTACGGATTGTTCTCTTGTCTCGATTATACCAGCCTATTAAGCAACTTGCCGCAAGGAATGCACCTGTTGTAGCTGCGGTGTATGCCCATGGATTTCGTTGCAGGTTTGAATTTATCTTACACGAAGAGTCTCTAACAAAATGAACTATGTCATTGCGAGTGGTGCGAAGCAATCTCAAGCCTTACTAAGGCTTGATGCACGAAAGTCTTGGTGGCTGGCATCCTCTACCCTTGTGGGAGAGGACTGAGGTGAGGGGTATCACTCTCTCTCCCCGACAGGTCCGGCATTATCGAGACTCTCGATGAAATCGGAACTCAGGATAGGCCCAGCCTTCTCCCATCGAGAGGGCCTTACCTTAAAAGTCATTTTGAGCTAGCGGTGATTCTAGTTTCCTGGATTTTAGACCCTTCGTTACACTCAGGGAAACGTCAAAGATCGGCCCTTGACCTCTATCGCACACCATTATCGACACTTTTGAGTAAAAATTCTTCCAGTATGTAAGCCCAGTTGCCGCCTATCCGCCCAACGTTGACAACCCAGCCGTGCCAAGTCACAATCTGCCTAGCTCAGGTATAAATGCGTGCGCAACCATATCCAGCGCTGATTAGCTGCTCCTACTCTGTAATGGGGGTATAAATATGGCTGACCTCACCGAATCAGAAATCCTGGCCCTGGCCAAGGCATCTGGAGTAAACATCCCGCCCGAATTGCTGGCAGAGGTTGGCTACAGCCTCAACGGGCTGCTGGAGACTTTGAACCAGGTAGATGTGCCTGGACTTGACGCGGTGGAACCCTTGCCCATCGTCATCCCAACCGCACCAACCGCAAGGAGTTGACGATATGGACGCAAAACAGATCCCATTTCTATCAGCCACCGAGCTTTCAACCTTGATTGCGGATAAAGAAGTGTCTCCGGTTGAAGCTACCCAGGCTTACCTTGATCGAATCAGCGAGGTTGACGTCAAGCTCAACTCCTACATTACCCTTTGCGGTGAAGAGGCCTTGTCTCAGGCCAAGCAGGCCGAACAGGAAATTTCCGCCGGACGCTACCTGGGGCCGATGCACGGGATTCCCGTCGCGGTGAAAGACCAGTTCAATACCAAGGGAATCCGCACCACTAACGGCTCCACCATTCATCAAGACTTCATTCCAGATGAAGATGCCACCGTAATCGCCAACCTGAAGCGTACCGGCGCGGTGCTGCTGGGTAAGCTGAACATGAGCGAATACGCCAGCGGCGATGCTTTTCGCCATCCCTACGGACGCCCCAGAAATCCCTGGGACCTGTCGCGCAATCCTGGAACCTCCAGCAGCGGCTCCGGCGCGGCCACCGCGGCCTGCCTTTGCTCCACCTCGTTAGGTGAGGACACCGGAGGCTCTATCCGAGGCCCGGCCTCATTTTGTGGGTTGGTGGGAATTCGGCCCAGTTGGGGTAGGGTCAGCCGCTACGGTGTGTTTGGCGCCTCCTGGTCGATGGACACGGTGGGGCCCATTTCCCGCACCACCGCCGACTGCGCCATGACTCTGGGGGCCATCGCTGGCTACGACGCCAAAGACCCCTACACCTGGGACGCTCCGGTGCCCGACTACCTGGCGGCCCTGGACGGTAACATCCGTGGACTCAGGATCGGAGTCGTTCAGGAGAGAGTGGATGCCGAAGCGATGGAGCCCGATGTGCGCGATGCGGTGGTTAGAGCCATTGCGGTGTTGGGTGAACTGGGGGCCATCATCCAAGAAGTGGCGATACCGCTGATGCCCCACTCGGCGGTCATTTCATCGGCGGTAATCAGCGCCGACGCCGCTTCGCTGAACCGGCAAGACATTGCCGAGCATCTGGCGGAATTCGACCACAACAATCAGGTGCGGTTGCTGATGGGCAGCATCCTGCCGGCCCAGGCCCAGCAAAAAGCCAGCAAGCTGCGCCAGGTCTTGCGCCAGCAGATACTGGACGCGCTGGAAGGGGTTGACGTGCTGGTTATGCCCACGTCGTCGATCCAGGCGCCGTTGATACCGGAACGTGCCGGAATAAATAGCAAACAAGAGGTGTTGGACGGATACAAAGGACGGCGGACCTATACCTCGCCCTTCAATCTGGCTAACACACCGGCACTTTCCATCAACTGTGGGTTTACCTCAGATAACCTGCCGGTGGGTCTGCAGATTGCCGGCAAACCCTTTGACGAGACCAGGCTGTTTCAGGTGGCCCATGCCTACGAGCAGGCCACCGACTGGCACACCCGCCGCCCGCCGGTGTAACGCAGGTTTTCTCTTGTCCGTATTTGGCCAGCTAGAGGAAGATTTAATGCCTGAACTGTATAATCTAACTGCCTCGGAGGCAGCCACCCAGATAAAGCAGCGCCAGCTTTCTCCGGTAGACCTGGTGGAGTCACTGCTGGCCCGCATCGACGCGCTGGAGCCGGCGCTCAAGGCCTGGGTCTACCTGGACCGGGAGGCAGTCATATCGGAAGCACAAGCTAAAGCCTCCCAGGTTGAGTCTGGCGGTGCCCTCGGCCCGCTGCATGGCGTGCCAATTGGCCTGAAGGACATCTACTATACCGCCGGAATTCCCACCACCGCCTGCTCCAAGGTCTACGCTGATTTCGTGCCGGAATACGACGGCACCACCGTAAGTCTGCTGAAGCAGGCTGGGGCGATCATCCTGGGCAAGACGGTGACCACCGAGTTTGCCTGCATGGACCCATCACCAACGATCAATCCTTGGAACCCAGCCCACACCCCCGGCGGCTCCAGCAGCGGTTCAGCCGTGTCGGTGGCCGCCCGAATGTGCCCCGCCGCCCTGGGGTCGCAGACCGTCGGGTCGGTGCTGCGCCCGGCGTCCTACAACGGCGTAGTTGGGTTCAAGCCCAGCTTTGGTCTGGTTAGCCGGTATGGCGTAGTCCCGGTCAGCTGGACCCTGGATACTATCGGCTGGATGACCCGTTCCGTGGCCGACGCCGCCTTGTTGCTTCAGGTTATGGCCGGCCCGGACCCCAACGACATGGTCTCCAGAAGCGAGCCGGTGCCCGACTACTGCTCAGCAATCCAAAACGCCAACCCTCCCCGCATCGGAGTGCTGCGCGGCTTCTTCGCCGAGAATGCCGATGCGGAAACACAAAAACATGTTGACGGTGTGGTTCAGCGGTTGGCCTCCGCCGGCGCAGTGGTGGAGGAATTGCCCCTGCCCGACAGCATGGATACCGCCATCGACGACCAGCAGGTTATCATGGCGGTTGAGGGGGCGGCGTTCCACCAGCCGATGTACGAACGGCAGGCCCAGGATTATCAGCCAATGTTAAGGGCAATGATCCAGCGGGGACTGGACACTGACGCTGTAACCTACTCCCGTGCAATGGAGCGCCGCCGCCAATTTGTCACCGACATGCGATTGCTGGCGGAACGGGCCGATATCCTGCTGACTCCTTCCACTCCCCATCCGGCCCAAGCCGACCTGACCAACACCGGCAGCCGCTTGTTCCAGGGCCCTTGGACGTCATGCGGCCTGCCAACCATCACCCTGCCTTCCGGCCTGGCTGAGTCCGGGCTGCCCCTGGGCCTACAGCTTGCCGGCAGTTACCTGGGCGAAGCCGGTCTTTTATCGGCGGCCCTCTGGTGCGAGCGGGTGCTGGAGGTTCAGCTAACGCCGCCGCTGTAGATGAAAATGTGGGACTTGAGCATCGCGTTGGTTGAGATTTATGGCTTTTTCTCATTGCGCCGGAATAATTTGCCGTTCGTCCTGAGCTTGTCGAAGGGCTTACCACGAACGTACGTGGAAATCGGTGCCGCCAACTACCATTGGCACTAACCCGGTCCCGTTCGTCCTGAGCCCCTTCAGCAAGCTCAGCACAGGCCTGCCGCAGGATGAACGAAGTCGCACATGGTTCGACAAGCTCACCACGAGCGGCGGTCCCGTTCGTCCTGAGCCGGTCGAAGGACCGAGGGTTGGTTGACGACCAGTGGCATCCATTCCATAATGGCCTCTACCAAGGTGCTCAGATAGAATAGCGCACTGATACAAAAGTGCATGAATAGTAAGTGCACAGTTCAGTATTCGGAGAGACGAGCTATATGGCAGCAACAATCAGGAAGCGGCAATTGGCGCGGCAGGTGTCCATCGTCGGAGCCGGGATGTCCCAATTTGGCGCATTCAAAGAAAAGACCAGCCGCGACCTCTTCGTCGATGCCTTCCAAGAGATGACCGATAACCTGGACCAGGGGATCGATGTTGAAGACATTGAGTGCGGTTATATCGGAAATTACTCGTCAGACCTGTTTGAGGGTCAAGGCCACACCGCGCCGATCATCGCCGACTGGCTGGGGATGACCCCAACGCCGATAACCCGTATCGAGAACGCCTGCGCCAGCAGTGGCAGCGCCCTGCGGGAAGGCATCATGGCGATCGCATCCGGTTTGTACGACGTGGTGATGGTGGGAGGCGTGGAAAAAATGACCAGCCTGCCCACCGAGGGCGTGACCGACGCGCTGGCCACGGCGGCTGACGGGCTGTATGAGGTTCCGGCCGGTTTCACTTTTCCAGGCATCTATGGGGCGCTGGCCAAGGCTCATATGGACCGTTTTGAGACCAACCTCAGTCATCTGCTCAAGGTGGGAATCAAAAACCACAACAACGGCGCATTGAACCCCAAGGCCCAATTCAATTCCACCATCAAGGCGTTGATGGAGCGCCGGATGGCCCGCGCCGAGCAGCGGGGCGAACCGGTGCCCGACTACCAGGATGAAATGGACTTTCTCAATGACCCCAGCGCCAATCCCTGGATTGCCTGGCCCCTGCGTCTCTTCGACTGCGCGCCCATCACCGATGGCGCGTCTTGTCTCCTGCTGGTGGCTTCGGAAATCGCCCAGAACTTCACCGAAAAACCGGTGCACATCGTGGGTACCGGCCAAGCCACCGGCCGTCCCTTGCATGACGCCGAAGAGCTGACTTCCTTATCGGCGGCCAAATACGCTTCGGCGCAGGCCTACGCAATGGCCGGGGTTGGCCCGCAAGACATTCAGGTCGCTGAAGTCCACGATTGCTTCACCATTGCCGAGATAATTGCCACCGAGGACCTGGGCTTCTTTGCTCCTGGGGAAGGCCCTCACGCCGTGGATGAAGGCCGAACTGCTCGGACCGGTGACCGGCCGATCAACACCTCCGGCGGGCTGAAAGCCAAGGGCCACCCGGTGGGAGCCTCGGGCACAGCCCAGGTTATTGAAGTATTCCAGCAGTTGCGGGGAGAGGCGGGAGACCGCCAACTGCCCAACGCCAATCTGGAAGTTGGACTGACGCACAACGTCGGTGGCACCGGCGGCACTTGCGTGGTTAACATTCTGCGGCGGGGCTAGGAGCTAAAAATATGGCTGAAGAGATCAGAGGGTTCACCGCCGCGTCTTTTGGCGAGTACCTGAAGGAAGGTAAACTGATGGGCGTGCGCTGCCGGTCCTGTAACCACCTCTCAGCACAACCCAGGCCCATGTGCCCATCCTGCCACCAGCGGGACGTGGAATGGAGCCAGTTCAGCGGCAAGGGCAAACTGGGCACCTTTACCTGCATCTCGATAGTGCCCCAGGTTATGGCCCAGCAAGGGTATGGGCGCAATAATCCCTATTGCTCTGGAATCGTTATTCTGGAGGAGGGGCCGCGGATCAGCGCCAAGATTCTGGGCGTAGATGCGGCCAATCCGCAAAACATTCAGACCGGGCTGGCCTTGGAAGTGGAGTTCGATGGTCTTGACCCGGAAAAGCCAGCATTGGCCTTTCATCCTGCTTAGTGCTGCCGTCGCACTTGTAGAGCGTATCCCGCCCTCATGCCTTCGGCAAGCTCAGTACAGGCGAGCGACCTCACCATGACACTTATTGAGCAACAATCATCAGTTCCATCATGTTGCCACTTTGGGCCAAGGACCACAGGAACACCTCAGAATCTTTAAAGAGGAGAATGCGCTTATCAATCTCAAACTTAGATGTTGATCGGTCAATGCGTCCTCCAGCGATCAGTCGTTTTTGCACGAGAGAAGGAGAAAGTGGCAGTTGTAGAATATTCTGTGTATTGATCATTTGAATTATGAGAGGACGGTGACTACTAAGAAGGAACAATCGACCTTTATAAGCCGAGCTCAACTCCCGATCACTATTCTTGTGCGATGTAGTGCGCACGGTCCATCCCTCTGATTTCTGAATATCCTCT
>JACZRM010000183.1 GCA_022576105.1 Chloroflexota bacterium
CACCACCTCCGCCGATTCAAAGGCGGCATCGGTGCCTTCTCCTGGGATAACCCAGTGGAAGGCCTGGTTATTGGGCGCATCTTCATGGAGTTGAGGCGCACCAGGTTGGAAAGCATCTTCCGGGTTGACAACCGCCGGCAGCGGCTCGTAGTCCACGTTGATCAGTTCCAGGGCGTCTTCGGCCTGGTAACGGGTCTCGGCGACCACGACAGCAACTCCATCGCCCACGTATCGGACAATGTCTTTGGCCAGCGCCGGGTGGTCCACGGTCTTTGTGTCGGAATTAGGGACCACCCAGGCGCAGGGGATCGGGTTAAGCACGCCGTCGGTATCGGCGCCGGTATAAACTGCCAGCACCCCTGGCGAGCGTTGCGCCGCGCTGGTGTCTACGCTGCGGATTCGGGCATGGGCGTGAGGGCTGCGTAAGATGGCCGCGTGAACCATGCCGGTAAGCTTGATGTCATCAGTATAGCTGGCCTGTCCGGTAATCAGTTTCGGGTCTTCCCGCCGGCGGATGCCGGAACCAAACAATCTGGTCGTCATAGCACTAACCTCCCATCGCCTCGGCCGCCGCCAGGGCTGCCTTTACAATGTTATGGTAACCGGTACACCGACAAATGTTGCCCTGCAACCCGTCGCGTACCTCTTGGCTGCTGGGCTTTGGATTGCGCTCCAGCAGCTCAACCACCGAAATTATCATTCCGGCGGTGCAGAATCCGCACTGGAGACCGTGGTTGTCCCAGAAGGCTTGTTGGACCGGGTGCAAGTTGCCGTTTTGCGCCAGTCCTTCAATAGTAGTCACCTCTGCGCCGTCAGCCTGCACCGCCAGGCAGGTGCAAGACTTCAGCGTGGCGCCGTTCATGCGCACTACGCAGGCGCCGCATTGGCTGGTGTCACAACCAATTTTGGTGCCGGTTAAGCCCAGCTCCTCCCGGAGCAATTCCACCAGCAAGGTTCTAGGCTCTACCTCCACCTCATAGACCCGGCTGTTTACCGTGACTTTTATGGGGACTTTCACGCTAACACCTCCAGAAGCGGTCCAACACTATCGCCAAGATTTGCCGGTCCCAGTTAACATAAGCGAAAATGGTCAATCGATTGATGGAGTATAGCTGGGGCGTTCAGCGGCGTCAACGGATTTCCGCCCTTCATTTTGAGGGCCAATAACTCGGAAGATTGAAGGGTGATTTGCTATCTCCATTGATTATCGAGTCCCCTACCCAAATGAGGAGTCCTCTTAAGAGGAAGTGGCGATCTGGTCTAAGTCTGCCCCTATGAGACCACCCCAACTATTCCGCTACGGGCTCAAGCTGACTGGTATAATTGATTGCAACACGCCGATAACGGCGAACCGTCAACTAAAACAATATGGACATCCATTAGTAAGGGCAGGAATGGAAGTTTCAGGCAGCTACGAGTACAACGCACCGGCGGAAACGGTATGGGACCTGCTATTAGACCCTGAGGTTCTGGCCAGTTGCATGCCAGGCGTGGAAAGCCTGGAATCTGTGGGCGAAGATGAGTATCAGGCAGTATTGAATCTGGGCGTTGGGCCGGTTCGCGGCAGGTACAATGCTAAAATCACGCTCAAGGACCAGAACCCTTATCATTCTTACCGAATGGTCGTTGAGGGAAGCGGATTATTGGGTTTTGCCAATGGGGAGTCTCAGATAACTCTGGTTGAGAGCAATGGCAAGACGACTCTCCAGATTAAGGGTGACGCCCAAATTGGCGGCCGCATAGCTGGGGTGGGTCAGCGAATGATCGGAAGTGTAGCCAAAGGCATGTTGGACCAATTCATCAAGTGCACCCAGGAATCGCTAAGTTCGCGCGGCCTTTAGCCCCTTCGTAGAAAAGTACCGCCAAATCGGCGGAATCCAGGTGGTCTGCCAGTTCCACGGTTTACCAGCGCACCCGCCCGGTAGCAGGTTGCGCTTCCTAATCCACTACCCGCTTTATCCCCGGTAATCACAGGTAACGTGGCGTCTTCGCTTCGATACACCCACCAAGGGTCAAACGTACCGGAGGGCAAGTTGGGCGAACATGCCAGTCCCCGCTGCCCAGTGGTTCTAAAGTCGGGCCACTCTGCATCTGGGCAATGGTCGAAGCTGGTCGCGCCCGGAAGGGACGAGTCGATGCAACGCCTGAGACAGTGCAGCGCCAACTCTGTTATGTCGGTACGCCCACTTTTCAGGCAGCGAAGAATCTGGTGAAGCGATCAATAGAACGACCAACAATGGGGAGATGGGTATTCCCACAAGTAGGGACTATGATCGGTCAGGTGGCGCCCACGCCCACACCGCCGGCGGCGTGTTCCGGTGAATATAGGTGACACGACACCAGGTGTCCCGGTGAAACTTCCTTGTATTCGGGAGTTACCTCCGAGCAGTAGTCCATCACGAAGGGGCAGCGAGGGTGGAAACTGCACCCAGAGGGCGGATTGAGAGGCGAAGGGACTTCACCGGTCAGCACCATCTCCTCTCGCTGCATCCTGGGATGGGCCGGTAGAGAAGCCGAAATTAGGGCCTTGGTGTAAGGGTGCAATGGGTTGGTAAAGAGCTCAGTCGGGTGGGCCTCTTCGACAATTTTCCCCAGGTACATTACCCCAACTCGATGGCTCATGTAACGAACGGTGGCCAGGTTGTGCGCAATTAGCAGGTAGCTTAAATGATAAGTTTCCTGCAATTGCTTCAGCAGATTGAGTATTTGAGCGCGGATGGACACGTCTAACGCCGATACCGGCTCGTCTAAAACGATCAATTTGGGGCGGGTGGATAGCGCCCGAGCGATGGCGATACGCTGGCGCTGACCGCCGCTGAACTCATGGGGATACCGCTCGCCGTGGAAGGATCGGAGGCCTACAACTTCAAGTAGTTCGTTGACCTGCGCCTTGACCTGCTGCTTGGTCACCTGCTGGTGGGTTATTATAGGCTCGGCGATTATGGAGTCCACCCGCATCCTGGGATTTAGCGAGCTCCAAGGGTCTTGAAACACCGCCTGTACCGAAGCCCGAAAGGACTGTTTTTCAGCGCCGGTGAACCGTTGCATCGAAGTCCCCTGGAAGAAGATCTCCCCTTCAGTGGTGGGTTCCGACATCAGAACCATCCGCGACGTGGTGGTTTTGCCGCAGCCCGATTCACCTACCAGGCTGTAGGTCTGGCCCTCGGGAATGACCAGCGAGATACCGTCCACGGCTTTGACCAGTCCGACGGTCTTCCGCATTACAATTCCCTTGGTCACTGGGAAATGCTTCTTCACCCCTTCCAGACGGACCAGCTCGGTCTTCGCGCCGTCAACCTGAAGCGCCGCCGGCTCAGCCTGAACCATCGTGCCTCCAGCAGTGGGCTATATGATCGGTCTCGATTAAAAATCCCGGTGGATACTCATCGCATTTGTCAAAGACATAAGGGCACCGGGGGTCAAAGGCACAGCCTTCGGGCAGGTCCTCCGGGGACGGGGGCTGTCCTTCGATTGATGGGAGGATGTCCACTTCTGTGTCCAGGTCGGGCACTGATTTCAAGAGGGCTTCAGCGTAAGGGTGGGATGGATTGTCGAATAATTGCTCGACGTTCGCCTGTTCGACAAACTTACCAGCGTACATTACCGCCACCCGGTCGCACATTCGGGCAAACCTAGCCCAAGTGGTGGCTGTAACGGCCACGATAACACCCATAACTCCAGTGCCGATCAGGGTCACAATCAGCATCGCCACCAACAAGGCGGGGAAACCCAGGGTAGCGTCGGTGATGCGCATGAGCACCGCCTCAACCCATTTACCGGCATAGCCGGCGGTCAGCCCGATGGTTGTTCCCACCACCACCGCAATGGCCATTGCGGGCACGGTAACTTTCAGGACGCTGCGGGCGCCGTGTATCAGGCGGCTTAGCATGTCCTTGCCCACGATATCTGTGCCCAGGGGATGGGTAACGTTGGTAAAGGGCTCTATCTTTTTGGCCCTGAGGTTGCTCTCGGTGGGGTCAAAGGGGCCAGGAGATCGGCTCCAATCCCTAAAATCAGCAATCCAGCCAGAATGATAACCGGTATCCAGGGTACCCGAGCCTCCTTCAGTTGGCCGCGCACCCGGGTCAGACCACTGGGCCCGGCTAGGACGGAAGTATCGCTGGCTGCCATATTGTTACCTCACCCGACCTAGTTGAGCCGGACCCGCGGGTCCACGTAGCCGTAGAGAATGTCGATAAACACGGAACTCATAATGTAGAAAAATCCCGACAGCAGGATTGCCCCTTCGGTCATCGGAAAATCCCGGGACCTCACTCCGTCCAGTAGCAGCAGACCAATCCCGGGCCAGGCGAATACATACTCCACGATCACTGAGCCATTGAGCAGCCCAGCGATGGTGATACCCCCGAAAGTAAGGACCGGTATCATGGCATTGCGCGCGGCATGCTTCTAAATAACCACCCGATCCTGGAGACCTTTGACTTGGGCAAACTTAATATAGTCACTGTCCAGCACGTCCCGCCTCCCGGAGCGGGTTAGCCGCA
>JACZRM010000010.1 GCA_022576105.1 Chloroflexota bacterium
CGGGGAGTGCGTAACCACATCCTAGTGGTTGGACTCCTCTTCAGCCAGCCGGTCTGGACATTGGTTGCGATTGCCGTCGTTGCCAACTTCTCGGCCCTTCATCGACTAATCCATTCATTGCGGAGGGAGTGACGGTACGTTGGTACGAGTATGCGTCGACATGGTGGCTGACCTGTTTCATTACGGACATGTTGAGTTGCAAGTCGCTCATCCTGAGATCGAGTTGCTATTCCAACTGCCGCACCGACCGGAAGAAAATTAGCTGGATGATGGCCAGGACTAAACTAACCCCGGCAATTACGGTGAACGCGCCGGATGGATTCCAGAAATGGACAAACAGGCTGATCAGCAACGTGGTCAGGGGGGAAAAGCCATTGTCCAGGAAGTAGATGCTCATCACCCTGCCTCTCAGATCGTCGGGGACGATGGTCTGGAGCAGGGTGCTATTGCCAACGCGGAAGACGTACTGGCAAAACCCCAGCCCCGCCAGCATGAGCAGGGAAGTAATGAACCATTGAGACTGAGCAAACGCCAGAATAAAAGCGCACCCGCCCACCAGGCCCAGAAAAGTTGCCAGCCCCTTGCGGAAGACATAGCCAACGCTGGCAATGATCACACCGGCGGCAATCCCGCCAACGCCGATTGCCGCGGCCAGCAGTCCCCCGGAACCAGCGCCCCGATGCAGCACTTCAGTGGTGAACACGGGCAGGAGGAAGGCCAGGGGCTGGAACACAAAATTGGGTATGAGGGACATTACGATTAGCTGAAGGATGCGCTTGTCCTGCCAGACAAACCTCAGCCCCTCAGCCATGCTCTTGATTGCCGAGGAGCGGTGGCGGCTGCTCTCTTCACGATAGCGCAACTTTACCGGAAACATCAGCAATACAATCGCGATGTAGGCCGCCGCTTCCACAAAGAAGTTCCACTTGAATCCCAGACTGGCGATTAACAGTCCCCCCAGCGCCGGACCCAATATTCGCATCGTCGGGTGAGTCATTCCGTTAACGGCCAGGGCGCTGGCCAGGTCGCGCCTGGGGACGGTGTTGGCGACCATGGCCTGACGTACCGGCTGAATGATGGAGTGGGCTACACCGCCAATGGCCATGTAGATGAACGGGTGCCACCATTTGAGAGGGCCGGAAACCGGATCCGAGTCCAGATCGCTGGCGATTACCAGGAAAGCAAAGGAGATGGCCGCCGCCGCCATGCAGAACTGGGTGGCCATCACAATCTTACGGCGGTCGGCCCGGTCGGCCAACACTCCGGCCCAGGGGCCAATGAGCAGCACCGGCAGCGTCCTGACGCCGATCACGGTGCCGGTGAGCAGGGCATTCCCATCGGTCAGATCCAGCACCAGCCAGCCGATGGTCAGGATCTGTATCCACTGGGCCCCAACGGTGAAGAAATTTCCAACCCAAAGGAACCGGAAGTCTCGATACAGTTTGATGGTGTAGAAGCTGCTGGAGCGCCTGCGGTTGGACCTCCGGGTTTCTGCTCCTCCAGCCTCCGCCGCGCTTGGATCGGGTTTAGTTAGGTCACTAGCCATATAAGGTTCGCCGGCAAGAACTCCTTAGCGTTCCGGCTGGGGCTGGTACTCCTTCATCGCGGGAATTACTTCTTGGGCGAGCAAGTCGATGCACCGCATGGCGGTCTGGTGAGACATGGGGCCTTCCCTTCCCCAGAGGACCAGGTTGCCCGGATTCACCACATCGGCAATGTCCTTCAGTTTTTTGATGACAGTGTCGGGATTGCCGGTGATTATTTGATACGTGGCGTGGGCTTCTTCGTAGCTAAGGCTAGGGCCGCCAGGGGTCACGTTTCGGGTGGTCTCCCGACGCTGCTGACGTGAGCCTTGCGAGGCCGCCCGGGTTAAATACCCGGGTGGGGACTGCCAGTGACGGGGAGCCACCCCAAAGGAGGTGCCCAGTTGCCAAAAGAAGTTCTTCCCTTCCTCGTAGGCTCGCTCGTCGCTGTCCGCCACGACCACCCGCACCGCATAGCCCCGGTTCTGCTCGGTGGGCGTATATCCTTCCTCTTCGGCTACCTTGTTATACAGGTCGTAAACGTCTCCAATCAGGTCCAATGGGGGCGCCAGAGCAATGTAAGGGTAGCCATGCCGCGCGGCAAATTCCACCGATTCAGGACTGACCACGCCAGGAATCCACACTGGCGGGTGGGGCTTCTGTAAAGGCAAGACCCAAGGGTTCACCACCCGTAGATGATAGTGTTTGCCCTCCCATCGAAATGGGCCCGGGGTAGTCCAGGTCTTGATAATCAGATCGTGGGCTTCGGCGAACCGCTCCCGGTTGAATACCGGGTTGGTATTGGTGGCAATGCTCTCCTGTCCGATGCCGCGCACAAACCCGCAGATAACCCGGCCGCCGGATATCATATCGATCATGGCGATCTCTTCAGCGACCCGCACGGGATTTTCATGGATGGGGAGCACGTTCCCCAGAAAGACGATCTTGCCCCGCTTGGTTAGCTTGGCCAGGACTGCTCCAATGACGTTTATCGAGGGCATCAAGCTCAAGGGGTTGTTATGGTGCTCGTTGATCATTATGCCGTCGAAACCCGACTCGCTGCAGTGTTGCAGCTCGTCAAAGTACATACTGTACAGTTCGGCGGCCTTTTCGGGGTTGAAGTTTTCGTTGGGGAACATCAGATTGGTGTAGCCGTACTCGGCCGCAATCTTTTGTGAATACCCGGTGTACCCCATTTCGGTGAAGAAAAAAACTTCTTTGATCATATCCGTGCTCCCCGCCGGTTCGGTTTGGTCGGAGTATGGCGTGCCGCCAATGCGGCGTCAAGGTTCAAATGAGTATCAGGCTGGCCTACGTTGACCGGCTGCAAAGGTGACGGTACACTACCCTGAAGTATGGGCAATGAGTTGGAGGTGAGGTAAATGAAGCTAGTTTTGTTTGATGACTATCGTTTGGGAGTCCTACAAGAGGGACAGATAAAGGACGCGATGGGAGCGTTTGATGGCGCCAGCTTCCGGAGGCCCCAGGATATGATGGAAGAGGTCATCACCAACTGGGAACAGCTAAAACCCAAGATTGAGTCGGCCATCCGCGGCGCAGATGGAGTGCCGGTCAGCAGTGTCAAGCTGCGCGCTCCGCTGCCCCAGCCATCCAAAATAATCTGTGCCGCCGTCAACTACCTGGAGTTCGGACAAAGAGAGCCGGCGGTGCTTGACGCATTCTTGAAGTCGCCCAGTGCAATCATCAGCACCGGAGAGACCTGCGAGTTGCCCCCGGCGCCAGCCACTGTGTTTCATCACGAGCCGGAGTTGGCCTTTGTAGTGGGAAAGCGGGCTACCAAGGTAAGCCAGGACGACGCATTGTCCTACATCTTTGGCTACTGTAATTTCCTGGATATGTCAGCCCGGGGGCTGCAGGGCGCGGTGGGAAATAGCTTTTTCCTGGGCAAGTGCTGGGATACTTTCGCGCCAATGGGCCCGGTGCTGGTGACCGCCGATGAAATCCCAGACCCGCAGAATCTGCAAATCCGTCTGTGGAACAACGACGAACCCAGGCATGACTTCCCCACCAGTGACATGGCCCACCCAATTCGAGAACTGGTCTCCGAGTTTTCCAAGGTGACTACCCTGGAGCCCGGGGATGTGGTGGCCACCGGGGTTAACCATCAGCAGATTGGCGCGGTGCAAGATGGCGACCTGATCCGCATGGAAATAGAGGAACTCGGACTTCCGCTGGAGATCAGAATCAGCGACCCGTCCAAACGAGAATGGCCTCGTGGCATCGATACTGAAATGGCGGCTAGGGTAATCGCCGGTGCGCCCCGCCGGACGTGACGTTGGCCCGGGGTAGCCGAAGGTCCTAGTCAGTCCAGCCGTCCCCCACCGGCAGCCGCAGCACTTTGCCCAAGATGCCCTAGCGAAAAAGGTGGGCTGTCACCCTGAGCCCTTCGGCCCAGCCTGTCCTGAGTTCCGATTTCATCGAGAGTCTCGACAAAGTCGGACTTTTCGAAGTGGCTCAGGATAGACTCCGCGAAGGGTCTAAACACCTTGGTACCAGAACCGTTCTAGTCACGTGTCCTGCCCGAGAATTCAACTCCGTTAGCTATGGTATAAGAGTACTGTTCTCGCATAAGGTTTTGTGCTGTAGGACTTTAGATTCTTCGTCGTCCCGATAGAATCGGGACTCCTCAGAAAGACACCGATTTTCATTATGTAAGAGCCTTTAAGTCAGCGAGACCAGGAAGTTATCAGGCTGGGCGTTAGCCATCCGCCGCGCTAGGTTTGGCCAGGACTGGTTTTATCGGCCCGTTGCTTGTGTTACATTAGCCGCGTTACCGCTTGCTAACAATGCTGTAAAAGAGGGAATGTGATGACCACTGTCAAACCGATTAATGTGCGGATTTGGTTCGACTACACTTGACCATTCTGCTACGTCGGCCTGGTCAGGCTGGAGAAAATTGCCGAAGACACGCCTATCGCCGTAGACCGGCGGCCCTACTTATTGCAACCGGACAAACCTCGTGAAGGAGTATTGCGTCCCCTGCGCGAGGGCGAAACCGAGACCGAATTGTCGGCAGTATGGAGAGAACGGGCCAGCGAGTTGGGTGTGGTCATGCGCCGGCCTCAATGGTCTCCCAACACTATGCTGGCCCACGAGGCGACCGCTTACGCCAGGGAAAAGGGACTGGATGGCCAACTCCACCACGTTCTTGCCAAGGCGTACTGGGAGTCAGGCGCCGATCTTGGCGACCTAACCGTGGTCCAAGAACTGGCCCAAGCCTGCGGCCTGGATTGGACCGAACTGGGGCCTCGGCTGGAGTCGGGTTACTACCGGCAGCAGGTGTTGGAAGGACACGAAAAGGCCAAGGAAGCGGGCGTAACCGGCACCCCTACCTACCAGGTCGAAGCGGGAGAACCCGCCTTCGGTAACCTGAGTATCGACGACCTGCGTGGGCTTATCATCGGGTAGCTGCACCCGCGTTAATCCGGTTAGTCCTGCATGAGAAGACCTCCTTTGGCGACCTGGCCGCAATCCGCTGGTAAGTCCATAACAACAGGTATTGCAATACCAGGCGCCGCATCAGGCTGTCGGAGCATGCTCCCCGGTCGGGAATGGTGCAGTCCGTTGTCCACGTCCCAGATAAAAGCCCTATACTGGCATCAAGCCTATTCCCGATTCTGATTGCGGATGTAAAGCGCTTCATGCCAGTCTCAACCCTGCTTGGTCTCATTGGCAACACACCCCTAATTGAGCTGCCCCATCTGTCTCCCAAGGAGGGCATCCATATCTTCGCCAAGCTGGAGGGGCAAAACCCCAGCGGCAGTATCAAAGACCGAATTGCGCTGGCAATGGTGGAACAAGCCGAGATCAGCGGCGATCTCAAGCCCGGTGATACCATCATCGAGGCCAGCAGCGGCAATACCGCCATTTCCCTGGCGCTGATCGCCAAGCAGAGGGGTTACCTGGTTCGGGTAATCATACCGGGAGAGGTGGCCCCCAGCATTGGCGATCTGTTGGAATTATATGGCGCTGAGATAACCTGGTGCGAACCCAGAGCCGGTATGAAAGGCGCAATTGACCTGGCGATGGAGTTGGCCCGCGAACCGGGTTGCCACTACCTGGGCCAGTTCGACAACCAGATTAACCTGGAAACTCACTATCGGACTACCGGTGAGGAAATAGCCCAGGCTCTGCCCCAAGTTGACGTTCTGGTGGCCGGCATCGGTACCGGAGGAACCATCACCGGTGTGGGTAGGCGCTTGCGGGAAGTCAACCCCAACCTGCAAATAGTCGGCGTAGAGCCCAGAATGGGGGAGGCGCTGCAGGGTTTGAGGAGCCTATCTGAAGGATACGTTCCGCCGCTGTTGGACCTGAGCCAGCTTAGCCGGCGCTTCCTGGTGGACAGTGCTACCGCCATCGAAGCCGCTCACATGATTGTGGAGAAGGAGGGTCTACTGGCGGGGATATCCTCGGGAGCGACGCTGCACGCGGCGCTGCGGGCGTCGGTGGACCTGGCTGAGGGAAACATAGTGGTGATGTTCTCCGACGGAGGCTGGAAGTATTTGCCGGCACGACCCTGGGACGCTGCCAGAGCCGGTGCGAAGGACCTGGATGAGACTCACTGGTGGTAATCCAGCCCAGGTGGCGCTGGATTGCTGGTCTACTCATCAGTAGTGATGGTAGGCAGCACCTCCATGCCAATTTTCCAATGGGTCTTGCCATCGACCAATTGGTGGGTGACGAATGCAAATCGGTGGAGTTCTCTTCTCCACCTGCGTTGCCACTGAAACCGAAGCTCTATGCCGATCTGGTCGTCGTTGAGGTCGGCCCACTTTTCGGTGGAGAGTCCTTTTTGAGTCTGGTCGAACCCCCAGGTGAGCCGCTCCTCGTGTAAGTTGGGCCCGGAGGCGAACTGCCAGGGCATGTCATACCCAGGCACGCACCACCGCCATTCGATGTCGTAGACCGGGTCGCCCGAAAGCTGGGTCACTCGGCGTTCCGGTGTAAACACCCTTCCCGTCTGTGCGCCGCTTCCGCCCAGTACCGCAAACGCCGGTCGGATTCCCCCAGGGGTTTTGGTCTCACGGTCTTCCTGATCTTCCGGGTCTTCCCTGGTCGTTTTCACCAGGTCCGGGTCTTCAGAATATTTCTGTTCCAGTTTACTGACCTGTAGCTCTGCGCTTAAATCTGGAAAGACGCGACCCAAGTCCCAGCCGTTGATCCACCGTTTGATATGCTGTCGGATACGCCAGGTTGGGTGGGTTTCAAACTGCGCTGGAGGTTCCCATCCGTAGGCGCTGGTGTAGACCGCACGACACTTCTCGTAGACTTTCTGCAGGTCCACTGAATCGGTCAACTGGGTATTCTCTTGGGGAATCTGCCTAATTTTTTCCATCCCCAAATGGGCGTGCACCGAAAGAATCAGATCATTCTGGCTTTCGCTGATCCCGAGATGGTCGGCGACCAGTTCGGCATCTCGCTTTTCGTCCATCACCTCGCTCTGGTAGGCAGTTGTGATGGCGAAGGCGGTAGCCAGGCCTGGGATTTTGAATTCCTCAATTGTCCCCAGAAATCTGGCCATCTGAGCGTAGGATGTCGCCCGCTGCATCAGAGAATATCGGCCAATGAGCTCAACTTCATCGATCAAGATGACCCAACCGGAAAAGCCGGCGGCCCCGATCAGGTGGGATATGAACTGGTACCGCTGCCAGGCCAAATCTTGCTCCGAGGTCTTGCTAAACTTGAACTCGGCCCGCTGGCCCAGTTCATCCAGCCAGGTCTTCAGGTCACGCTCCTGAATTCTTGAACCCTGCCAGAACCGGGCAATCCCGTCAGAAATCTCCGGGTAGCGATTGCCTCGGCATTCTTGGTAAACCAGCAGGGATGCTGGAAAACGAGGATCCAGACCCACATCCGAGTCGAACGCCCATCGGCGGAACTGCTCAAATTGCGGGCTGTCGAAATCCAGTCGGTTGGCTACGGCACTGAGCAGCGTCCCCGCCCATTCAGGAGCCTCAGCCCATTGCATGGCCGAGCGAAAAATCTTGAGCGGGTCGTATAGCGGCGTTTCTTTGCTGATTACCACCTTGCTGCAGACGAAATTTTGTTGCAGCGCCAGGTGTCGTAAATACTCAATAAGATGCGATTTGCCGGTGCCAAAGTCTCCGGAGAAAACGATTCCTTCCGGGGCCGTTGCCAATGGGGCCTGCTGCTGCACATCGGCCAGCAATTGTCGGAAGCGGTCTTCCACCTGAAGTTGGGAGCTTCCCAGCGCTTGGACCACGTCCCGGTTGGGTATTCCCGAGCGCAAGGCCTCAATGGCCCGGCAACTGCTGATGTGTGCGTCTTTAACCATTGACGGCCTGTTTTTCTTTCACCAGACGGGGTTCTACCTGACTGGAAATCCGGATCAGCGCCGAGAAGGGGTTGACCGCGTCCCGATGGTGCACTTCATCCCAGATTCGCAGGTACAGAGCGTCGTATCTGCGAACACCCCGGTTTTGGTCGGTGAGGAAACCCGGCGGGGCCGACACCACTATCAGGCAGTATTGGAGGTGGTCAGCGCCATCCACAAACTGGCGCAGCACCTCATACCCGTCCAGGACCGAGGCCGTGTTGTAATACAGAGAACCGTCGGGCTGGCCCTGCCGCCGGTCTACCAGGAAGCGAGAGATGTCCAGGTTCAAGACCATTCCACTATTGCCACAGAGATGGAGCCAGTGGGAGAGGGACGATATCATGGATCTGCCATTGCTCCGGTTCACTTTCTCGAAAATTGACGCCGACTTCAGGCCGGAAATAAATTTCAAGTCTCCCCGCAGCCATTCCCGGACCGCTTCGGCGCCGCCGACACTCAAATCTTTGGGGTCAAGCTGGGCCTGGCAAAGCCTCAGCATAGCCCGCCGGAAGTCATCGGTAATCTCCGAATACGAGGTTAACCGGTCGCGCAGTCGGTTGTTGACAATGGCCCGCATCTCACCCATATCAAGGCCGTTTGCCGAGGCAATATCGGCCAACCCTAAATTCTCAGGGTCTTCAGGGACCCGATACTGACCGATTTTTAAAGTGAGCCTCATAAAATCGCGGGCCAGCCCATCCCAGTCTACCTGTCGGGCGATTTGGTGGAAGAGCTCATCCACCATGTGAACCCGAGTTTTCGCCGCGTCCACCGCCGCAAAGAAATATCCGTTTTCCTGGGCCGCCCGTTGCAATGCCGAACTCAAGAAATCAGCTTGGGCTTCCAACGGGATAACGAATTTAACGCCTGACCCGCCGTTTTTGATGAAGTCCTGAAGATAATGCTCCCGAATCACCTTGAGCCAGTCGCTTTGGTGCAGGGCCTGTGACCGGGTGGGCTCCCTGGCGACTGCGGGTTGAATGCCGGCCTGGTCGTCACCAGAAACCGCGTGAATCGGACCCACAACGGCTTCATCACCAACCGAGGGCTGGGTGGGTTGGTCTCCGCTGGTGGAACCAATGGTGGGCGCGGTTTTTGCTGGAGTTTGCTGGACCGACCTGGCGCCGTTGGAGCTGGCGCCTGCCCCTGAATTTACCGGCTTTGGCGAGATTTCTGGTGCGATTGTTGGCGTAGTCACCCGACGGGAGCGCCTTTGCAAGCGCGTATCGAGCAGCATGAGGATAGCCAAAATCACCACGAAAAGCGCGGCGATGAAGACCCGGTCCACCGTCACTATGTAGCTGGCGGCAAAAAAGGCGCTACCCAAGAGGAAGGTTAAAGTTGAGCGATAACCCCTAATCTCCGGCAGCTTACTTTTTCGAGGCTCTTTCAATCTGGTGTCGCCCACTTGTCACTGGGTGCATCGTGTATCTAATGTTATTCACGTATAATTGTCCCAGATTGGGTAAGGATGGATACAGGGTGTGAACACCCTAGCCCCATCGATAGAGGTGACTTCCCGACATTCGCGGCCAACGCTTTGGTGGTGACCGGTTCTGTCGGCGAGACGACTGCAGAAACGTCGAAGGGTGTCTGGCAAAAGGGGTTTGGCAAGAGGGGTTTGGCAACACCGATTAGGGTGCTAAGTAATTGGAAATTGGCTTTCGAAAATGTCACAATGCAAACGTAAAACCGGATAGTGTATCAGTTTGGCGTCTGAGAACGGGACCTGGTCACCCCGGCCTTGGCCGGTGTCCAGATACAATCGCTGTTCAGACGCTCTGATAGTTTCCGGCTTGCGCCGGAATGACGAAAACTAAACTAACACACTACCTGAAACTGGCTTTCACTAACGGGCCCAACTACTAACGGGCCCAACTAATGGATCGACAACTATTTTTAGGCTGGTGAGTCCTACCGATGGCGCCGAGCAATACCGCAGTACTAATTGTTGAAGATGATCCTCAGACCGAGAGATTGGAGCGGCGTCTACTGGAAGACGACGGCTACACCGTGCAATCGGTTACCAGCGGCGAAGAGGCCATTGCGCTGGTTTCGGACTCAGAACCGGACCTCATTCTGCTGGATATCGGCTTGCCAGGAATTGACGGATTCACCACCTGTATGGTGCTCCGCAAGTTTTCGCAAGTCCGAATAATAATGGTCACCGGCCGAGACGCCACCACTGACAAAGTGAAAGGCATCGAAATTGGCGCCGATGATTACGTCGCTAAACCCTTTGTGGGTGATGAATTGCTGGTGCGAGCCAGGGCGGTCATGCGCCGAAACAAATCTTTCAGGAGCAACGACTCAGGAACCGGTCCCAGGAAAATCGGCGGCCTGATGCCTGTGATCGCGTCGAAGGCTGGGCCAAGATTAGCGGAAGGAGTTAGCCGAATTGGAAATTCCGGCTTAAGAACTAATCTGAGAGCTGGGCTTGCCAAGTCTAAATTATCCGGTCAGCGGCTGGTGCGCGACCTGCGCCGGAACGGGGTCAAAGGCCTTATTGATGGCAGGCGCAACTGCGCTAATTACACATCTGGGGAACCGCGCCCGGAGGGACAAAATCATCACCGTCTAACCTGGTCGCAACGTATGGCCGCCGTCAAGAGCTGGTGGATAAAGGCGGCGTATACTACTTGGACTTATTGCCGCGTCCAGGGTTTGCGGGCCGGTGGCTACTTGAGAACGCAGCTCAGGCGGGCTGAATCAAGCCCGGGTCTGCGGAGGTTCATTGAAGCAGTGGCTAGATTCGGAAACGATGAACTTGAGGTAACCTTCGGGAAATATGGCATCAAGATCATCAATGCCCGGGGCAATCGTCCGGCTGCCGAACCTGCTCCTCTAGAGGATGTATCAAGCCAGGCAATCACCCGGGATAAATCAGCCTCCGTCGAGCTTGCTCTGGCGGCTGAAGTATCGCCATCGGAAGAAGCTGCAGCGTCGCCGGGTTCTCTATTCAACCAGCGGGCAGGAGATTCGTACCATCTCAATTTATTGGACGCGATGCTAACGTCCTACTTGAATCAGGCCAGCGCCAAATGTGAAAACCCGATGCTGGCAGTGCCGGTGATACCTATTGTGGACATATATTCGCAGGTGGCCGAAATCTTGGGTAAAGACGAAACCTACACCAGGCAGGATTTCGCTCAGGATATATACCGCCTGCAGGTTAGCGGGGTGGATACCACGTTGACCGGGGCCAGAGTGCAGCTTCCCATCAGCCGGGGTGTTCCGGGCAAAACCTTGACTGTTCTTGATGAGTCTGGGGGAGAAGTACGCTACTTTGGCGTTCGTTTCATACAGACTGAGAAATTAAATGCTGAAGAACCGGCGCTGGATATACTACCAGACGATTCAGACGGAGAATTGCGCTCCTTTGAATCGCTGGAAGCTCCAACCTACGAGATGGAACTTAGGGATATTTTGGGTAGGCTCTCGGAGTGGCCGTCCCCCGAATTCGCCGAGTTCTTGGCCAGCCAGATTAAGTTGAAGAAATTGAGCGGAACCGAACTTCGGCAGTTTGCTCAAATAGCCAGGGACGCGCTGCACCGTGATAGACGGGAACCAGGCGATAGCCGGTCGCGGAATGACTCTGGGGGCGCTGCTACTTAAATAAACGGTGAATCGTCTGGGGAGCCATCTTCAGTACAGGCTGGGCCCGGGCCGGCCTAGAAAAGCTAGCCGCAACTGGCCAAGTTTCAGTTGGCGCCTTTCCCGCAATTATCTTGGACGGTGGTCAACGCTTCAAGGGATATCCTTTCACCGCCAGCCCTCAGTACAATAGGTCCAGGTTGAAGCGGATTCTGCTAGAATTCGCCCCACCGCTAACTATTTTGCTTTTCGGATTGTTATATAAACAAGCTCCCTACCACTATTCCTAGCGGAGTAAGATTTGCAACGAGAGTATACGGAAGAGGTCCTGATACGAGCCGCCCAGCAGGGCGACCGCGAGTCCTTTGCCGCGCTGTACGAGGCCCACGCCGACCGGGTCTATCGCTACCTTCTCAGCCGCTTGGGGCAACCAGCCGATGCGGAAGATGTGACCGCTGAAGTGTTCATTCGAGCTATGAAATCCTTGCCCTCGTTCAAAATTACTGGGGCCCCGATTATCGCATGGCTATTGCGAATTGCTCACAACTCTGCAATCAATTACATGAAGAAGCAAGATCGCCGAAATGAGGTTGAGCTGTTCGACACTGGGATTTCGTCCAGCGACGATCCAGCGGCGGCAGTGCTGAAAAGGTCAGAGTTTGCTGAAGTTGCCAGCGCCATGGGTAGTTTGACCGCGCTGCAACGTCAGGTTCTGAATTTGAGGTTCATCCGGCAGCTTTCCACGTCAGAGACGGCTGGTGTAATGAGAAGAAGCGAGAAAGCGGTAAAGTTTCTGCAATTCAGTGCCATCAGGGCACTGCGCGGCAGGTTCAGTACCCAGGAGGTAATCGATGATGCCCAAAAATCTGTATAAAGCGCTCCAGCAGTGCATCAAGTTGCTGGACTCCGGGGTTCCGGCAGAGGAATGTTTGGCAAAATACCCAAGGCACTCGGACGAGCTGAGGCCGCTGCTGGCGGCTGCGTCGGAGCCGAACACCACGTTTCACAATAATGACCAGGATACTGGGTTCCAAATGCCTTTCGACGCAAAACTTCGGGTGCGGCGGCGGGTGTTGGAGCATTGGGATCGGTTGCACGCGCCGAAACAAAGCTGGTGGATGTCCCTCGGTTGGTCTACTCGCTGGGCGGCAGCGGCGGCCGTGCTGGTCATCATGCTAATGGGCGGCGGCGTGGGAACGGTGGCGGCAGCGCAGGACTCAGTGCCCGGCAGCGGGCTCTATACGGTGAAGCAACTGCAAGAAGAGGCCAGGCTCTGGTTCACCCGATCTCCCAAGGAAAAGGTAGCGATCTACAGCGAATACAGCCGGGAGCGCGCCCGGGAGATTGTCCAGTTGATGCAATCCGATCAACAGGACCTGGCCGTAGTATCAATTACGCGGTTGGAGGAGCACCTGACTGCGGTTGACGCAATTTGGGCGGAATCCGCCAGTGGCTCCAGCACATCCGGTTTATCAAGCTCGGCTATCATAGAGACCTTGGGCGATGTGTTGTTGTCCCGGGATGAGGGTATCACGGTGGCCGATGCCCTGAATTCTACCTCGACCAGCGCTTACCCGTGTTTGCAGCACATTCTGCAGATTCTAGGGAGTGCCAGGGAGCAGGTTAATTCGTCACTGGAGGCAGTAGGCCGGACTCTGCCCCAGGGATCTTCGAGGACTTACAATGAGCTGGATACTCTGTGCCCCCGTTAGTTGAGTGTCTTTCCGCCGTTTCCAGTCTGCGGTCACCAGGGTGCCGGGGGACTGGTTTCTGGCGGTACCGGTCTGGTAACGCCACGAAAGTATTGAATTATTCAACCCCCACCAGATTTATTCTCTTCAGGAGATTGGGGGCAATCTGTGAATCCTGCTGGCTGTCTTCTGAACCCAGGTCAGCCGAACCAGCGCATAAACTTCAATTTGAACATAACTTCATACACTAACCAATTGGGACCCTGGTCACCGCGTGCCGCCGAAAGGCTGGCTGCCCTCAAGGGCGGTTCAGTTGTCCTCCTGATGATGCTGTTGTTAATGGTCGTTGGGTGCGGTTCTGATCCGAGGCCCACCCAGACTCCGCTATCCCCAGGAGTCAGTCCCAGCCCCAGTCCCAGCCCCGTGCTCATCCCCACCTCGGCGCAGCCGACTTTGCCTGCCACCGGTCAGCCGGCGCATACCCCTACCCCAATCAACGCCCCGGCGGCTCCCCTGGTCTTGGACCTGCTGACCCCATTGGACCAGTCCGGGGTGGAAGTTGGATTTGTCCGGGTCATGGGGACTACGTCAGGAAGTTCGGTCAGCGTTAACGGTCTGAGTGCTATCCTGAGCGCCGCTGGTGAATTCCAACGAGATATCACGCTGCGGGATGGCGTCAACTTGATCGAGGTTATTGCATCAGATGACGCCGGGCAGACTACTTCGCAGCAGATCGTGGTCTTCTTTATTGCGCCAACAGCGGGATTACCTTTCACCTTGCTCTACCCGTTGGACGGGTTGGAAGTGTCTCAACCGGTGCTCACCGTGGTTGGGGTCACCCGTCCGGATGCGGTGATCGGCGTCAACGAAGTTCCAGCGGAAGTTGAGGGCTCCGGTATATTCACCGCCACGGTTGTCCTTGAAGAGGGCGCCAACCTGTTGGAGATAGTGGCTGCCGATTTTGAAGGCAACGTGCGGTTTCAAACCGCGGTAGTGTTTTATCTGCCGTAGGTTTTGGGTGTGGTGCTAACCTTTGCTGCCTTCACGTGTTTTTATTAGCAGACAACCCAAACAACTTGGCCATACAGGCGGGGCTAATATGAACTACGGAAAAATGAAATTATTCTCAATGCTAATGGTGCCTCTGTTCGTGGTGCTGTCGTTTGCAGCAGCGAAGACCACCCTGGTCCAGGCCGACCAAGCGGATCGGGCCAATCAGGAAATTGAGTCGGCGGTCCGACTGCTGGGACCCGGCGTACCCGGCCCTGGATTGGCGTTTGAAGCTACCAGCGCCGTCACCGGTTCGCTGACCATCACTGGTGTGCACGTCAGCACCACTGGCGCTACTTTTGCAACTATCGAGTGGGAAACGGACGAACTTTCGACGAGTAAAATCGAGTTCGGAGTGCGGACGACTAACACTGAAGCCGACTTTATAAATGTGATTTGGATTGACGAGGATGCCGAAGGAGTGCTTTTGCACAAGGCAGTTTTGACAAGTCTTGCACAAGGAGCCGAGTTTGTATTCCGTGTTTCGTCAACCGACCTTAGCCCGGCGCGAAATGAAGTGGTAAGCCGCGTCAAGAGATTTACGACCATTGCTGTTCTTGACACGGTGCCACCGGTTCTTATTGCCGGTCCGATAGTCGATTTTTCGGATAAGACAGCTACATTCGAATGGGATACCGACAAACTCTCGGACAGCTTTGTCTTGATTCGCAAAGCAGGATCGACAGACGATTTCCGCAAAATCGGCGACCTGAAAAAGGTTATAAAGCACATTATAACGGTTACGAATCTTCTCCCGGCAGGACAAGCATGGGAATATGAAATAGCGTCGCGCGATCTTTCGGGCAACCTCTTTACGTGGCCAACGCAAAACAGCGGCGGTTCATTGCAGAAATTCGCTGAATTAAGAAAAACTGCCCAGCCACCGGGAGGCGACGGAGGTTTCTCAACTAATCAGAATCCCGATACACAGAATCCAATCATAATCTCCGGACCCACGGTGGTGTCGAAAACATCGACCTCTGTTACAATACAGTGGGAAACCGATGAAAGGGGAGACTCATTTGTCGATTATGGTTTAACAGATAGCTATGGTTCGATAAAGGGAAGCGCCTTCGATGTTAATACGCATAGTATTACAATTACGAATCTTGATGCAGGAACATCATACAATTTCCGTGTCAATTCGACCGATGCGGATGAAAATGGTCCGACAACGAGTAGTAACTCCGTTGTCTCAACCGATGCGGAAGCAGACCAGACGCCGCCAAAGATCACAAGCGGACCTGTTGTACAGTCGATAACCGACGACCAGGCGACAATCGTATGGGAAACGGACGAGTTCTCCGATTCACAAGTTGATTTCGGACTGACCGATTCGTACGGCACTGTCAGAATATCGACAGAAGACGTCACGACCCACTCTATAACGCTTACAAACCTGCAGAGCGACACTGAATATCCTGTAAGGGTCCTGTCGACCGACGTAAGCGATAACGGGCCGACGACAAGCTCTAATGTAACATTTTCGACGACCGCCGGAGCGGATGTAATTTCTCCTTTGATAACGGTAATAACTTCATCGTCGATTACAGACAAAACCGCGACTATTACGTATACCACAGACGAACTTGGCGATACGTTTGTTAACTTTGGTCTGGATTCTTCCAAAAGCTCAACCGTCGGTAACGCTACCGACGTTACGGAACACACTATAACGTTGACTAACCTGACGGTAAGTACCTTGTATCATTACCAGGTTGGTTCGATTGACAAAAGCGGTAATGAGACATTGGATGCAACAGACCGTACTTTCACTACTGAAGCGCTCCCGGATACAGAGCCACCGGTTGTTCCGACCGGTCTTGGCGTCGAATCCGGAAGTAGTCAGGTATTCTTATCGTGGAATCGTAATTCGGAGGATGACCTGGCAGGATACAACATATTCCGCGATGCGAACCTGATTGCAACATCGGTAACGGATACATTCTACTTTGACAACGGTCTCACAAACGGTGATTCTCTCAATTATACGATTACCGCTTCAGACCAGGTGCCGAATGAAAGTTCGCAGACCTCAGAAGTTAGTGTAACTCCCGATGCGGCAAACAGCCCATCGGTCCCGGGTTCGTTCTTCCCATCCGACGGTCAGACTATCAATAACGGTGAAATAAACCTTGTCGTGACAAATGCAACAAAACCGGCGGGAAGGGTAGATTTGACCTACGAATTTGTCATTGCGGAAGAGTCCGATTTCTTTAACCAGGTTGCCCTCGGTGAAAATGTAGTTGAAGGTGATACCAGGACAGTATGGGCATCGAACCTCACTCTTGATGACGGCGTGACATACTACTGGAAGGCAAGAGCGTTTGACGGGTTCTTCTACAGCGATTGGTCAGCCGCACAATCCTTTGTTTCGTCGGCTTCCGCTCCGACAAGCGTAAAACTCGTTGGGTTCTGGGCTGAAGAAGACAAAGGCAAAGTACGTCTCTACTGGGAGACTTCTCTCGAGATCGGTAACGACGGGTTTAATATCCTCCGCAGTACGAGTGAATCGGGAGATTTTGAAAGAGTCAATGAAGAACTCATTAGAGGCGGCAGCAGGTCGTATGTATTTCAGGATCTTAGTATAAAAGCGGGCAGGACCTATTTCTACCGTCTCGAATCGGTTAGCGATATTGGTGTAAAACAGACTCTTGGAACTACCGCTGTAGAGGTCAGGCTGCCTGCTACGTTCCAGTTGCACCAGAATTATCCGAATCCGTTTAATCCGTCAACGACGATCAAGTTCGATATTCCTAAATCTACCCGGGTGAGAATACTTATCTATAACACACTTGGGCAAATTGTTATAGACCTTGTGAATGAAGACAGAGAAGCCGGATTCCATGAGGTGGTTTGGGATGGCAGGAATAGTCTTGGCGTCCAGGTATCGAGCGGTATGTACATTTACCGAATCGTTACCGGTGAATTCAGTATGTCGAAAAAAATGGTGTTATTGAGATAAGAAAATAACCATCAATAAAACATCTTTACATCTATGTACCTTTCCTATTAGCCTATTTGAGGCTATCAATTATTTACCTAATAATGTACCAATATAGAAATTAATGGCTGTACGGGTGTTCCAGGGCTTTACAGGAGTGTCACAGAT
>JACZRM010000184.1 GCA_022576105.1 Chloroflexota bacterium
CCCGAGGTGAAGCACTGATGCGTATTCCACGTATCCAGGTTCTTTGCGACGACGTCGGTTTGACACCGAAAGTTCAGGAGGCGCTTGACCTTGTGAGGGCAACGGTCGAGTTTCGATGGCTGGACGGCGACGAGCCGGAAGCTGCGGATCACTCGGCCGATGCCAGGCTGGTCGTCACCTCCGACTCGCAGGTGATGGTCAAACGGAAGTCAGAAAAGCTTCGGCGCTGGATGGATGTGAACTCTTGCGCGACTCTCGTGTATTCCGAGGTCACCGCCCAGGTCGGTGAGCCCGAGAACTTCGGCGAACCAACGTGCGCGGTCGGATTCGCTTCCAATCTCTCTCGCGATGCGCTGGCTGGACAACTGACCGCGATGTGTCGTAATCGCTCCGCGATGGACGCGATGCGGCACGAACTCACCACGCTACGCGAGGAAGAGCGCACCATGCGGACCGCCATTCGGCGGTTTGACCATGAGTTGCAACTGGCCGGAAGCCTTCAGCGGGACTTGTTGCCGGCGACTCTGCCGGAGGTGGATGGAGTCGATATTCATACGTTCTATCGACCGGCAGAGGTCGTGAGCGGAGATTCGTACGACGTTGTACGTATCGCGCCCTCGAAAGTTGCCATTACGCTTGCCGACGCGACCGGACACGGAGTCGCCGCCGGGTTGCTGTGCGCGTCGTTTATAAGATCGCTCTGCCGCCCCATAAGAGCCGAGCGACCCGAATAGCGCAGACCCCGACGAGGTCCTCAAACGCCTCAATCGAGAACTCTGCGCTGCTGACTTGTCCGATTGTCTCTCTGTCTCCGCCGTACAGGCCACGTACGACGAGGAAACAAGCGTCGTTCGTTGGGCAAGGGCCGGCGCACCATATCCGATCCTCGTGCGACGGGGAGCGGTAGCGCGTTTGATTTCCAGTGAAGGTCCGATGGCCGGACTGAATGCAAACGCCCGATTCGAAGTTATGACCACCGAGCTGTTCCCCGGCGATACGCTGATTTTTTACACGGATGGGCTCGAGAGTCTAAGTTCCACCACTGGTCAAGTACCTTCGGCGAAAGGGCTTGTGGCCTCAGAGTGGTTCCACCGGCTGACAAATTCACGGAGGGAGTGAAAATGGATCGGACAACTGAGATGCTGAGTTCATTTGCATGCGGCCTGAACTACGACGACTTAGCTCCTGAGACAGTCCCTCAGGTGAAGCGTGTTCTGGTGGATACTGTCGCTTGTGCCCTGGGGGGCTACAACTCTGAGCCAGCCAAGATGGTAACGCAGCTGGCGAAAACTGTCTCGAGCACCCTGCCTTGCCGCATCTTGGGCACCGAATACTCAAGCTCACCCGATATGGCCGGATTTGCCAATTCGGTGATGGTCCGGTATTTGGACTATAACGACATAGGCATAGGCGGCCATCCCAGTGACTCGATTCCGGCTTCCCTGGCCATGGCTGATTATCTGGGAAGGGATGGTCGGTCAATTATCACCTCCATCGTGGTGGCCTACGAAGTGGGCCACCGAGTGGGCGACCACATCCAGCACGCACTCCAACAGGGTTGGGATCATGGTGTGCTAAGGTCTTTGGGAGCCGCCTGCGGTGCCGGGAAAATCATGGGCCTGGACTCTGAGCATATGAGCCACGCTATTTCCCTGGCGGTGGTGCCCAATCTGGCTCTGGGTCAGACTCGCGTGGGTGAGTTGTCCATGTGGAAGGGATGTGCCGGTCCCATTGGGACCCGGGCGGGTATTTTTGCTGCCCAACTGGCCCAGCAGGGCATGACTGGCCCATTTGAGCCTTTCGATGGTTCAGAAGGACTTTGGGCTAAATTGTTGGACAATCCAGTGCGGTTGGAGGCTGGCTGGGGTGAGCCCTACAGTATCAACGACACCAGGCTCAAGTTCTTCCCGTCCCAGGGAGGCACCCAAGGGCCCGCAGGTCTTGCCGTTGAGTTGCACTCTCAAGTGTCCACCACGGCGGAAATAGAGGCAATCCGTATTTATCTTCCGGGCCAATTGATACTTAGAGCCGTTAGTGAGCCCGAAAAATGGGACCCTAAAACTCGGGAGACAGCGGATCATAGTATTCCTTACCTGGTGGCAGTGGCTCTCAAGGATGGAGCGGTCACACCGGCCAGTTTCGATCCCCAGCAAATTGAGGACCCGGAGCTGCGCTCTCTGATCGCCCGAATGAATGCCGAGGAGGACCCGGAGTTTACCCGTCTTTACCCCGACGAGATAAACTGCCGGATAGAGGTCACTACCGCCTCGGGGAAACAACTAACTGCCCACACCGCCTACCCTAAGGGGCACCCGCGTAACCCCATGACTGACACTGATATAGCTGCCAAGTTCCGGAGCCTATCCGCCGAGTTACTCACGGCGCAGCAGTGTGACCGCGCCCTGGACCTGATGTGGACTCTGGAGGATCAGCCCAACCTGGAAGAACTGTTCGACGCTTTGGTAGTTCAGGCTGAGGCCACCCAGGAGAAGGAAATTCGGCGGTAACAGATTTAAGTACCTTTAGAGGTCCCCCTGATTACAACCCAGGTGCAACGACCCAAACGCCGTCGTGACCCTGACACCACGGCTGCTAAGTCTCAGATTGGGGGAATTCTCGGGCAGCGCTACGGCTCCGAATGCACCCAAGACAGGCAGTTCTTGTCCTTCGGCATCACTCAACCGTTGCTGGGGTTTAAGCACCAGCCAGTGGAGCGCGGCAGTGCTTCGACTCCTCTGGAACGACGGAGGCGGCTGGTTTCGCCAGGGATGTACGGTGTCCCTGACGCGGGTCTCAGCTCCCTGATACCCCTGGCCCACCAATTCACGATACAGTTGGCGCGCATTGTGGCATCCTTCTTCCCATCTTTGCCGCAAATAGGGGAGGTAGGGGGTCAGTCTGGTGGGACGCCCCAGCCGCGGAGCATTGGCCGGAGGATGATCTGCTGCTAAATACTTCCGTACCGTCTTTCGGTTGATTCCCAACTCTCGGGCGATGGCACCATTGGAATATCCACTGCCATTTTGCCGCTGGACCGCCTCCCAGAGGGCTTGCTTCCGAGGTGTGGGCTTGGGTGGGTTAACTGGTTCGGTTGGCACGCTGGAGTACGAAGAGGTCATCCTTGCCCCGGTTTCCGGTTCGGGGACAATCCACCGATGAGACCGTAGCAGCTTCTTCAGAGCTTCACCTACGTTGTGAACCAGATGGAATCGGTCCGCCACCTGCCGGGCTGCCGGAGCACCGGTCCGGCCCGCCAGGGCATAGGCTTCCGCCCGGTCCCGGGTTAGAATCTCCACCCCAGGACGGTCCCGCAGCCACTGGGAGAGGGGCTGGGCCTGTTTACCCTCCAGGATGTCCACCGGCCGGCGGCGCTCCAGGTCCACCAGGATAGTGGCGTAGGTACAGCCCCGCCGCAGCGCGAATTCGTCCACCCCCAATACTCGGGGAATGGGCGAATGGATTTGTTCCTGCCGCTGGCGTCGGAGCAGGGTATCTGGGCTGGCAGGATAGCCCAAGAATCTACCAACCTGGGCTGCCGCTTCCGCGTTGCTGGAATGAACCAGTTCCAGGAGGGCCTGTCCCAGCCGCTGGGTCTGCCGGGCGTAGGGAGCCAGCACGCCCGGGAAGGTCTCCCGGGAGAGGTTTCAGGGAAGATGCGACGCAGACACCGGCGATTGTCACAGAAGAATTTACGGGTGTGAACCACCAACTGGACCGGCCAGGAGCTCCAGGGCAAGTCCCGGGGTCGGCGTTGGTATCGGCTGTGGACTCGGGAGCTCTTGATGCCGCATTGAGGACAGGGTACGAATTCCCGCCGAGCTTCCAGGTGGATAATGATGTGGTTATGCAACCAGGCAATGAAACCTAGCCGCCACACCTTTGGGCTCGGGCACAAAGGCTCCCCTCCCATCACCACCTCCGCTGACACAGAACCTTGCTATGGAGACAGCTTACATTCTTGAGCCGGCCTACTACCTTTCACCAAAAGTGCGGAAGAGCCAATTTATCACCGGCGGTAACACTAGATTGTAACGGCTAAGCAGAAGAAACGTGCCCACCCGGGCTACCTACTTCGATGGGCGAAGAAAATAAACGGAGTCGAATCTTCAAGGTCTTTCTTGTAGCTGGAACCGTTTAGAATTAACGAATAAATAATGGACCGATAGTTGAGAAAATCTTCGACGTAGGCTTCTAGTACCCTTGGGCTGAAAAGCCCGAGGAGTATAATAAGCGCATTGAGGCTGGAAATATGAAGTGTGGTGGTGAGTGCAATGCGTGGACCGAAACCTCCCGTGGTGGAATTATCTCCGGAGGAACAGCAAGGATTGGAAGCCCTGGTGCGCCGGCCTAGCACCCCCCAGCAGTTGGCCCGGCGAGGCAGAATCATTCTGTCTGCCGCGGCTGGCCTGAACAACAGCCAGATCTCCCGCCAAGTGGGCCTGGCGGTGGATACGGTA
>JACZRM010000011.1 GCA_022576105.1 Chloroflexota bacterium
TAACGAAATCCGTTTGCCAGATTCGCCATAACGCAATGGTCGATTCGCCTCACCCACATCAGGGTTTCCCCCCTTTCTTCGGGACTGGTACCGATCAAACTGGAAGATCCTTCCTTCTCATCGAGATATTCACAAATCGCCGTTATCTCCGTAATAACATCACCGTTGTCCAACTCAAGGGCCGGCAGTTGCCCGGCAGGATTTACCTTGAGGTATGCCTCCTGGCGATTTTCACCACCCATAAGATCGACTTCTTCTAGGTTTATTTCCAATCCCCGTTCAGCCATGAACATGCGCACGACCTTTGGATTGGGTCCAACCGAATTATGTAGTTTCATACCTGATCTCCTGTGTTGCCTATACCGATTTATACCCTACTTGTGTTTTCAAGAAAAGGGTTTACGATTTATAACGCCAACCTGATCTCTTCAGGTGACTTTTCGGAGCTTGGCCTATGCACTTAATCATTGTTATCTGTTCAGTTCACCGCTGACCGAGTGTTGATCGTCTGACGTTCTCTCCGCTCTGTCTAAATCGGACTGAAAAGAGCAGACAACCCAATGCTGAAGCCTATTGCAATTCGTTATTGCCGGAATGCCACCAGCAGCCTCCAGCTAACCTAGTCGAACCGCTCTCCAAGTGCATGTTTTGCAGCTTGCATCCCGCAGTAGCCGGGGAAACAACACATTTGCTCCTCTGTAGCCGCAGCTCCGCTGCAGCCGGGGATAGAATACTTTTGTTCCTCTGTGGCCGCAGCTCCGCTGCAGCCGGGGATAGAATACATTTGCTCCTCTGTAGCCGCAGCTCCGCTGCAGCCTATGTAAACGGAGATTTATTTTGAATGACCGCCGCAAACTCCGCATCTTGTGGAATCTGACAAAAGGCTACCGTCTCAGCTTTGCCATCGCTATTGGCTCGATGGCCGTCGGCTATATGTTTATGTTTGGGGTACCACTGGTGGCAAAATTTTCCATCGACGCAATACTGGCGCCACAGGACATGGCACCAGCCGATTGGCTGCTGCAACTCGCCCGTTCAATCAGCACCGGGGATGAGCCGGGGATCGTGGACTACCTGGTACTGGCGGCCTTAGCAACTGTCAGCCTTACCGCGGTGGCGGGAGCATTACTCTACCTGCGCGGTCGATTCGCCTCTCTCGCCGCGGAGGCAATTATCAGGCGACTCCGCGACCAGGTGTTCAATCATCTTGAACATCTGCCAAGCCGCTATCATGACAAGGCGGATACCGGCGACCTGGTGCAGCGTTGTACCTCCGATATGGAGACTGTGCGCGTTTTCCTGTCGGCGCAGGTCATCGAGATCAACCGGGCCCTGCTGATGCTCATTGTAGTCATGCCCATCCTCTTTTCCATGCATGTGCTCATGGCATGGTTGTCTCTGGCGATCATGCCGTTCCTGTTTATCGCTGCTTATCTGTTCTTCCAACGAGTGAAGTCGCTATTTACCATCGTTGACGAGGCAGAAGCGGAACTGACCACCGTGTTGCAGGAAAACCTGACGGGTATCCGGGTGGTCCGGGCATTTGCACGTCAGTCATTCGAAATTGACAAGTTCGCGCTCAAGAATGCCGCATTTCGTGAACACAACAAGCGGCTGATGGCATTGTTAGGTGCCTATTACAGCTTCAGCGACATCATTTGCCTGGGGCAAATCGGCCTGCTGCTCATTATCGGGGCAAATTGGGTCTCGGAGGGGTCGCTCTCAGTCGGCACCCTGTTCGCATTTCTCACTTACGAGGGCATGATCATCTGGCCAATTCGCCATATGGGCAGGGTTCTCACCGATTCCGGAAAAGCGATTGTCGCCATCGGCAGATTATCGGAGATTCTATCGGAACCCATGGAATCCCAGGACGAGTACAACCCGGGTCAGCGGCTCACCGGCCAGATTCGTTTTGACAAGGTGACATTTGCCTACGACTCGTTAACTAATGTGCTAAATGGCGTCAGCTTCCACATAAAGCCGGGACAGACTCTGGCACTGCTGGGCCCGCCGGGTTGCGGTAAATCCACAATTACGCAGTTGTTGTTACGCCTGTACGACTATGAGCTGGGTTCCATAAAACTGGATGACTGGGAACTGCAGGATCTCAACCGGAAATTTGTTCGATCACAGATCAGTATCGTTTTACAGGAACCCTTCCTCTATAGCGCGAGCATCGCAGCCACCCTGCAAATCGGGCGCATGGACCCGGTTGCTGGAATGGAAGACGAATGGAACAACTGGTACAGCAACGTCTACGTGCCCAACTATAACAAGGTGCCCGGCTGCATTCGCGGTCGCCGTTGGAAGTGCGTCAAGGGATCGCCTGGTTACTCGGTGGTCTACGAGTTCGAGCATGAACGAGTGTCCGAGTCTGCCGAGTGGGAAGCCCAGCGGGACATCAACCCGGACAATCCCCGCATGCGGGAAGCCATGAAGCACGCGCCGGGTTCCCCCGGCATCTGGCGAAAAACCTTCCAACTATAATCACGGGTAGGTTCAGGGAGAATCTGATACACTGGGTGGCATGTCGTTAGCCGACCATTCCACCCCCAAAATGACCGAAGGGCGCAGCAGCGGCAGGCCGCACCAACACACCCACCGGGCCGCCAGCCGGCGCAGCTTGACCATTGCGCTGGTCCTGACCATGAGCTACATGGTGGCGGAGATAATCGGCGGTTTGGCATCCGGCAGTTTGGCGCTGATTGCCGACGCGGTACACATGTTTGCCGACGCGGCGGCCATCGGATTGGCCCTGCTGGCGATGTGGATTTCAGGCCGTCCAGTGTCCATCACCCGCACCTTTGGTTTTCAACGTACTGAGGTCTTGGCGGCACTGCTCAACGCCCTGAGCCTCTGGCTGATCACCGCCTGGATTTTCTTCGAGGCCTTCCGGCGTTTCATGGACCCGCCAGAAGTGCAAGGAACGCTGATGCTGATAGTAGGCGCCGGCGGCCTGGTGATTAACATCATCGTAGCCTGGGCGCTGCACCGATCCGCGCGCGAGAGCCTGAATGTTGAGGGAGCGTTCCTGCATGTGTTGGGCGACCTGGTGGGCTCCATCGGGGTGATAGTCGCCAGCGTTCTCATCGCGATGTTCGGCTGGTTCGTCGTCGACCCCATCTTCAGCGTTGTTATTGGAGTGCTCATCCTGGCTGGCTCCATGCGCCTGATCTGGAAGGTTTCCCACGTGTTGATGGAGGGCACCCCTTCACATATTGACCTGCACCAGCTTTGTCAGCGCATGGAACGAGAGGCCGGAGTTACCGGCGTGCACGACATCCACGCCTGGTCCATCACCACCGGCTACGATGCCTTCAGCGCCCACGTGACCACCGACCGTTCCACGGGAGAAACCTCAGACCAGATGTTAAGCCGACTGCGGGCAATCGCCGCTCAGGAGTTCGGCATATCCCATGTCACCATCCAGCTGGAGGATTCACCCGACGGGTGCGCCGAGGACCATCACATTGAACACCCGCCAGAATTAACCCGGACCAATGGCAGCCAATAATGACCAGAGCCAACCGCACCGCCCTCAACCTGGTAATCCCGCCGATGCTTAATTTCATCGCGCCCAAGTCCGGCGCAGGCAGATTATGAAAACCCTTTTCTGGATTCTGCTGACCGCACTGATTATTGGTTCGGTCGCCCCAGCGCAAGCCCAGCAGCCCGGAGCACGACCCTACCGTGTCGAGGCCGGACCGTTCAGGATTGTTGTGTTTTCCCAGCCGTCCAGGTTATCCCTGGGCACCATCGACTACGTCATAACTCTGGCTCAGCCGGTAACCGCCCAGCCGGTGACCGACGCCAGAGTGACGATCAAGGCAGTGTCAGCGGAAGGCGGCCAGAAAGGTATTGCGATTGCGCTAAATACCCCAGCCAACCCGGGAACCTACACTGCAAGAGTTGAGTTGGATGCGCCGGGGGTCTGGCGGATGAGCGTTGATATTTCCAACCAACAGGGTCATATCGAAATTGAAGCCCCGTCACAAGTAGTGCCGATTCCCCGGCAGTCAACGGCGGGCGGCCTGGTCTTCGTTGGCGCATTCGTCTTCATCGCCCTGGGCGCCCTGTACGTCACCTGGAGTGTTCGGCGCGCCCAAAAAAGCAGGGAGTCCAGCGGTGCTGCCTAGACGATGGGGCCTGGTCGCTTTGGCGGCCATTGGTGGCCTAGCACTTTGGGCTCAAGCTTCGCCAGTCCAGGCCAATGGCGCAATTGGGCCAGGAGACAATCTCTGGGCCGCCTGGAACGCAAATCCGCTGCCCAGCCTGGCTCTCTGTTTAGTGGCCTACCTCTACCTCAACGGATTGAGCCGCTGGCCGCAGCCCAGCCACCCGGTCAATCGCTGGCAGAAAATCTCTTTCTTCGCCGGACTCTTTACCATCTTCCTGGCCTTGCAATCGCCCATCGACGCGCTGGCGCAGCACCAACTATCGATCCACCAGGTGCAGCACTTGATACTGCGGATGATTGGCCCGCTGCTGGTTTTGGCTGGAGCGCCGTTGACTCCAATACTGAGGGGACTCCCCCGGTGGGCGTTACAGGGTGTCATCAAATCAGTGGTCAGAAACAGTTTTGCCAGGCGGTTTTACGACTTTTTAACCAACCCGGTGGTGACCACGGTACTATTTTTGGGCATTCTGTACGTTTGGCAAGCGCCGTTCCTGCACAACCCGGCCATCCGCAACGAACTGGTCCATGCCGCCATGCACAGCAACATGCTATTTTCCGGGTTCCTTTTTTGGTGGCTGGTGGTAGACCCCAAGCCCCACCGGTCACGCTTGCACTACGGGCTGCGAGTGCTCTATCTGGGGCTGATTGTTATTCCCAACACGCTGCTGGGGGCGGGTATAACTTTCAACCCCAATCTGATTTATGATGCTTATTACGACTTCCCACAACCATTTACAATACCCCCACTCATCGACCAGCAAGTGGGAGGCCTATTGCTCTGGATGGTTGGCGACATGATGAGCATCCTCATTGCCGGGTTTGTGATGATGTTGTGGTACCGGCAGGAGCAAGCAAGGGGGCAAGACGAGTGGGACCCAGCCGTCCACTAGCCAATGATCAAACCGAACCGGGACCACATGGTGGGTTTCGATACGCTTGGCTGTGCAACCGACAATCGGCCAAGCAGGCGACAATCTGTGTGAGTTGGCCAGTAAGCCCAAGGCCGTATCAAGCCCCCGGCTTTATTCCCCACGTTGGTCGAGTAGGCTGAAGGCCGTATCGAGACCCTGGCATTGATGAAAAACCTTTCCAGTGCGATAACCAGCTTGACCCCAACCAGCCGCAACCGTAGGATAGACCCACTCTGATATTGTGCTGTCCCAGGAGGGGCCAAAATGGTGAGCAGCGAGACCCGCCCCGCACCAAAATTTAGCTGGTTCATACCCATAGACGGCGACGGCAGCCGGGTCGGCACCGTGACAGCGGAGCGGCCTCCTACCTTCGACTACCTGCGCCAGGTAGTAGAGACCGCCGAGGACTTGGGATTCTACTCACTGTTGATTCCAACTCGCTTTGCCAACGGCCTGTTCTCGGAGGAATCTCCCCTGGCCGAGACCTGGACCACCGCAACCGCCCTGGCCGCCGTGACCCAGCGCATACGTTTCCTGGTCGCGGTCCGTCCGGGATTCATCTCGCTGGGCTTGTTCGCTCAGATGGCCGCCGCTTTCGACCAGATATCCGGCGGCAGGCTAGACATCAACATCGTACCCGGCGGTATCCAGAACGACCTGGAACGGCTGGGTGAAGTTAGCGACCAGGCTACCCGCTATGAGCGGGCGGAGGAGTTTATCGACGCCTGCCGCACCCTTTGGCAGAACCCCGGCCAGGCCAACTATCAGGGCCAGTTCTACCGCTTGAACGGGGCTTTCTGCTCCCCGTCACCCACCAACGGCGGCCCCAAGTTTTACCTGGGCGGTGTGTCAGAGCGGGCAATGGGGCTGTCGGCCCGCCAGGCGGATGTGCACCTGGGTTGGATTGAGCCGATTGCCGAAACCAGCCAGCGAATCGACGCCCTGCGCGTTCACTACCAGCAGAGCGGGCGCACGCCTGTTCTCGGGATACGCACCCACCTGGTGGTCCGCGACTCTGAGCAAGAAGCCTGGCAGGCCGCCGATGAGTTGATTGCCCACGCCGACCCGGGGGTGAAGGCCCAGCGTCAGGCGGTGGCACAGGGAACAACCATGGTTGGGGCGCAGGCCCAGGCGCGCGCGGCGCCCAATCACCGGCTGGGCCCCCATCTTTGGAACGGGCTGTCCGAAGTCAGAGTCAATTGCGGCAGCGCTCTGGTGGGCACACCGGAGCAAGTGGCCGATGAATTATTGGCCTACTGGAAACTAGGACTGGACGAGTTCATCCTGTCGGGGTTTCCTCATGTTGAAGAGTGTCAGAGGGTCGCGGCGCAGGTACTGCCCTTGCTCAAGGCCAAGATTGCCGCAGCTTGAGCTGCCAGACCGCAAATCGATAGTGTATCAGTTTGGTGTCCAAGAACGGCAATTGGTCACACCAGCGTCGCCGGCGTCCAGTTACCATCGCTGTTCCGACGATCTAATGGATTCCGGCTCATGCCGGAATGACGAGAACTAAACCGATACAATAGCGAACCGGATTGGTGGTTGCCTCCAAATATGCCTTGTGGTACATTAGCTCTGACACCAGCCGATGCGTCAAATAACAACGCAACCGTCCTAACCAGGCCGGGGCACTTAGGAGAATTGAATGGCGTTTGTAACACCCCGCGAGGGCGAAAGCCCAGAGAGCTTGGTCAACCGGTTCAGAGCTTCAGTGCAGCACGCGGGAATTCTGCGAGAGTTGAAGGACCGCCGGTTCTTCCGGACCAAGGCGCAGAAGGAGCGTTTGGCCGCCCAGCGGGCCGCTCGCCGACGCCGACGCCAGCGGAGGTAGGACCCCGGCAAGTCACCAACGCAAGATGACGGCCCCACCATGCGGGCCATTATTTTGCCCCAGGACTTGGCCTGCCCGGCGATCTTTCTCAACTAGAGGGAAATCTGCATCAACTCCTCTGAGAACAGAATCTCGCCATCAAAAATACGGCTGATGTCGCCAATACCCTTTTCCATCGGTCCATGACCCGACAAATGCGGCCCAATATGGACCAGCACCAGCTTCTTGACTCCTGCCTCCTGGGCCATACGAGCCGCCCCCATTGTGCCGCACTGTCCGGAGTACTCGCCATTCCGGTCCATAATCTCCTGGTCGTCCCAGCACATACAGAGCATCATGTCTGCGCCTCGGGCCAGGTCAGTAACCGTGTCGCAGGGCTGAGTATCGCCGGTAAAAACGATGCTGCCATCCGGAGTGTCAACCCGGTAGGCCAGAGAATCCAGCCAGGGCTGCACGTGCTCAGCCGAAGCTGCGGTCACCCGCCAGTCCTTCCCGTTGTAGACCAGGCCCGGCCCCACGTCCCTGGCCGCCACCGATGGGGGAGTCCTGGGCAAAGTGCCGCCCCGATTAACGAATACCTGCTGGCTCAACGGATGATTGACCCGCGCCTTCCAGTCGTGGGAGAACAGACCATCCTCGCCGATGATACCCTCGGTAATCTTTTCGGTCAGTTCTGGCCCATATACTTGAAGCTGGTTCTCTTTGCCGATGCTCTGGTCCCAGCGGCACAACAGAAAGCAGGGATAATCTATATCGTGGTCGAAATGGTGATGCGTGAAGAACAGGTAGTCCACCTGAGTTGGGAATAGACCAGCTTTGACCAGCTTATGGGTGGTCGCCGGTCCGCAGTCAAACATTATCAACTCGTCGCCTAGCTTCAGGACATGGGAACTGCCGAATCGAGTGGGCGTTGGGGTGGGAGTCCCGGCTCCCAGGGTGTAAATCTCAGCCATCCCTCTCCTTATGAACCAAGAATGGAAAATCCAGATGCTACAGGATAGCACCACAAATCAACAACGCGACAGCTTGTGCCTGGGCTTTGCCAAATCTACAATAGAATCTACCGATACGTCCCGGCACATACCATCAACCATGAAGGAAGGTTAACTCAAGCTAGGCAATGACCGTTCTGTCCGCCACCAAATTATCTTTGACCTACGCTGATGTGGAAATATTTTCCAACATCAATCTGCAGATACCCGATAACGCCCGAATCGGCATGGTGGGCCCCAACGGCTCCGGCAAGACCTCGCTGCTGAAAGTAATCGTCGGCGAGGTGGAACCCGACGACGGGCAGCTGCACCGCAACGTTGGCCTGCGAATTGGCTATGTTCCCCAAGTCCGAACCCCACCGACTGAAGGCACCCTGCGGGACGAAATCATGACCGCCTTTGATCGGCTCCAGCAGTTGGGCAGCGACCTGGACGCCAGCGCCCAGGCCCTGGCCCAGGCTACCCCGGCTGAACGCGTACCGGCCGACACATTGTACGCCTCATTGCTGGACCAATTTGAAGCGCTGGGCGGATACGACTACCAGAGTCGGCTGGAACAGGTCTGCGCCGGGCTCGGGCTTTCCCAACAATCTTTGGATGCCCCGGCAACCTCAGCCAGCGGCGGGGAACAGACCCGAGGGGCCTTGGCCAAGGCCTTGCTGTCCAACCCAGACCTGCTGGTGCTGGATGAGCCGACCAATTACCTGGACATGCAGGGTATTACCTGGTTGGAACGGCTGCTGAGTCACTATCCTCAGGCCTTCCTGGTGGTTTCCCACGACCGCTACTTTCTGGACCGGGTGGTCAACCAGATTTGGGAAATGGACCATGAACGGCTGCAGTCCTTCACCGGCAACTACACCAAGTACCGGGTGCTCAAAGGGGAACAAACACTGTGGCAGCGCCGCCGGTATCAACGTCAACAGGAATTTATCGCCAAAGAAGAGGCATTCATACGCCGGTATGGGGCCGGGCAAAGAGCGCGCGAGGCCAAGGGCCGGGAGAAGCGGCTGGACCGCCTGGAACGTTTTGAGGCGCCCAGCAATGACGCCAAGATAAGTCTGTCCAGGTTGTCCGCCAGCCGCACCGAGAATGTAGTCCTGCGCACTGAGCGGCTGAAAATCGGATTCACTGAAGATGGCCGGGTTACCGAGTTGTTCAGCGTGCCCGATCTTAGACTTGAGCGCCGCCAGCACGCCGCCATTATCGGCAACAATGGGACTGGCAAGACCACCCTGGTCAAGACCATTCTGGGGTTGAACCCGGCGGTGGCAGGCAGCGTAATCTTGGCCGACAAAGCCCAGGTGGGGTATTTTCGTCAGGAGCAGGACGCCATACCCGAGGAGCTTACTGTATTTGAAGCCCTGCTGGAGGCCAAGAACATTCCGCTGGATGAGGTCAGGCCTTACCTGGCCCGATTCCTGTTTCGCGGGGAAGAGGTGTTTCAGGAGGTGGGTTCCCTCAGCGGAGGGGAACGCAGCCGCCTGGCCCTGGCCCGATTGTTGATCAACCAGCCCAATCTGCTGATCCTGGATGAGCCTACCACCCACCTGGACATTGCGACCCGCGAGGCGCTGGAAAAGGTATTGACGGAATACGAAGGGACCATTCTTCTGGTGTCCCACGACCGCCATCTGGTATCGCTGATGGCCAAGCAACTCTGGATTGTGGACGAAGGCGAATTGCATTTGTTCCCCGGCACTTTCGCCGAATGGGAGCAAAAGAAACAAGCAGAATATGCCCCGCAACCCAAGCCGGCGCCGGACAGGCCCATGCCCGCCAGGCCCATAAAGGAAACGAGCCGGAATAAACATGCGCCCCAGAATAGCGCCGCTCCAGAAAAAAGAAGGACCCGCAATCCCCAAGCGCCCGACTCATCCACGGTGATCACCACCCTGGAAGCGCGGTTGCAAGAAATTGAACGCCAACTGGAGGCCGCCACCGAAAGTCAGGACCTGATTGAGATCACCCGGCTGGGGGAAGAGCACGCAGCCACCCAGGCGGAACTGGCCGAGAAATGGCTGGAATGGGCCGAGTAGGAGCCCGGTCCTGAACCTGATTTGTTTCAGGACGGGCACCTTGTGTTGCTCAAAATGCCTTTGGCTGGTAGACGGATTCCGCAAGGAACTGTGGTTCGACAGGCTCACCACGAACGGAATCAAAATCCGCCCATACGCAGCCGCCTGGGCAAGCTCAGGACAGGCCCTTCGGCGGGGCTCAGGACAGGCCCTTCGAAGGGCTCACCACAAGTTGAGAGAGTCAGTCCCTTCCCATTGCTAAGGAGCAGGAGTTGTCTCTAAATTCACTCCAATCTACCGCCGGAGATACTTGTCCACACTCTTGGCTCCGGTCAACGCCAGGTATACATTGTCATCATTGTCCACCCACAGGCCATGTGCCGACCGGGAATCCCAACGGGCTAAAACTTTACCCTGTTTGTCCCGGACGCTTACACCGGGGGTAGACCCCTCCAGCGACGACTCGGCGATGTAGAAATCGCCGTCCGTCGACTGGGATATGTCGTTGGGACGGGTCATATCGGTCCACATGTTTATGAACTCACCGTCGGGAGTGAAGACCTGGACACGGCTGTTTTCCCGGTCGCACACGTAAACCAGGCCTTCTTCATCGATCAGCAGGCTGTGCGGCAGGTGGAATTCCCCGGGGCCACCCTTGCCAGGAACACCCCAGGACTGGATCAGCTGCCCATCTTTGGTAAAGCGATGTATCCGGCTGTTGCGGTAACCGTCGGTAACGTATAAGTCTCCTGACGGCGCAGGAAACATCTCCGAAGGATAATTGAACGGCCCAGCGGCTCGGGGCACCAGGCCTCCAATTTCCTCGCAGCCGGTATCAGAATGGACTCCGCGCTCACCCAGCACCATCAGCGGCTTGCCATCCAGAGTGTACTTGAGGCAGACCGAGTCTTCCCGGTCGGTCATGTAGACAACGTCGTCCACGATGCAGAACCCGTGGGGAAGATTGACCGCGCTGATCCCCCACGAATGTAGATAATTACCCTCAGAGTCAAAGACCACCACCGGCGGGTCTTTGCGTTGATACACGTACACCCGATTCTGGGAGTCGGTTGCCACCGAGCTGACCACTCCGTAGGTCCAATCTTCGGGCAGCTGCCCCCAGTCTTGAACCAGCTCGTAGCTATGTTTGTCGGTGCTGATCGTAGTCATAGTCTCCCTCCAGATTGTAATAATCCCAACACAGCGAAAGTGGGCCACGAAAGTGGGCCAAAGGTAGCATTCACGTTGATAGCTGTCAATTAGGATTGGGAATTGTATCATCGACACACCTGCCGGAAGCCCAATGATACAATACGGCAATGTCTGGCTATCGCTTGTATGTTGACGAATCCGGTGACCACGTTCTCGGGGATGGAGTTAGTCTAAACCAAAGGTATTTGGGTCTAACGGGGGTAATCTTCGACAACGAGCATTATCGTTCTGTTGTCCATCCTGAACTCGAAGCTCTCAAACAGAAGTTCTTCCCGCACAACCCTGATGATCCGGTTGTTTTGGTCAGGAATCAGATCGTCAGGAAAGTAAGATCATTTAAGGTACTTCAAGACCAAGAACTCTGTAGCCAATGGGAGAATGCAATTATTGAATTCTTTAGGACCCATATTCGTCGGATTTTCACTGTTGTAGTGGATAAACAATCCCACTTTGAACGATACGGCGAGGCCACCAAACCCCCATACGATTACTGTTTCACTGTTCTACTAGAAAGATATCGAGGATGGCTTAGAGCCGTAAGTGGGCGAGGGGATGTAATGGTTGAATCAAGGAACGGTCCGCTAGATACCGAATTAAAAAATCTTTACTCAGAAGTATACGGTACCGGCACCGGATACCTATCAGGGCAACAGTTTAAGGATTATTTTACCACAAAGGAACTGAAACTCCAGAAAAAGCAGGCCAATATAGCTGGGCTACAAATTGCCGACTTATTAGCCTATCCATCTAAGATAGACATACTACTATCCCATCGACAGAATTTGCCCAATACCCCTAGTCAGAGCACCATTCGAATTGCAGATGCAGTTCGTGGAAAATACAACCGATATGGTAGAGTCTTCCTTAACTAAGGCAATAAAAAAGGAGTGCGCTAACACTCCCTCTCTACGCCAAGTCCTACGACTTGTCTACCTTCGATCGCCCGAATTATATATATAGTATCGTCTGGGTAAGGGTTAGCCAATAGCTTGATGTCATAAGCATGGCTGCCTTTCTAAATGGCTATTTAGCGTCGAGGAACGCGCGTATCTCGGACAGCACCAGGTCCGGATATTCCATTGGAACAAAGTGGGTTCCCCGTTCCAGGGCCTTGAGTCGGAATCCACCACTCTCACGCATCAAATGTTGTACCGCCGCGTCCTGCTCGGTCTGGGCGCCTTCGTAGTTGCCCACCAGCAGCAGATACTCTCCCGACAATCCCAACAGTACCTGGGAAGTTTCCAGGGTGACGCGGTCGCGATAAAAAGCGCCCTCGGCTTCAGTGGTGCACTTCAGCTCCGCCCGACCATCCTCCAGCAAGCGGGTGCCGCCCTGGATATAGTCGCCAAAGATCTGGTCAGTCCAGGTCTTGAACGCTCTCCGTTCCCGATAAGCCTGGTACATCGCCTCGCGACTCTCCCAGATGGAACGCTTCTGCGCGGTACGCTCCATTCGTTGCACGCGCTCTTCCGGAGTGAGCAGCATCATCGGGCTTTCACCAACCCGGGTGTCCACCAGGACCGCCTTGCCCACGGTCCCAGAAGCCAGGGAATCAGCAATCAACAGGGCCATCCCGCCGGCAGAGTGGCCCACCGCGTAGGGACGCTCCAATTCCAGAGCCTGAATCACCGAGGCCATGTCCGCGCCAAGTTGCTGGAAGGTGTATCCGTTACCTGGGTCCTCGCTGTCGCCATGGGCACGAAGATCGATGGCCATAACGTAATAGTCTTTGGCCAGATCGCGCGCAGCGTGGTTCCAAATCTGGGCGCACAGACCGATAGCGTGAGCCATAACCAATGGAGGCTTCTGGGGGTCACCCCACGCCAGATAGTGAAAATTGAGTCCGTTGGCCTCCACAAATTTGCTTTCCGGTTCCAATGTTTCCTCCTGGTTATATTCAGGCTGTTCACAGTTGGGAGCCAGCGTGGGCCTCCCCGGATTCTTGCATTGCCGGCATACCGGATTCTATCCGCGATATCCTTCGAGGAATGTACCGCAGGATGGTTTCAGGCCAGCACGCTGTGGACATTTGCCTTGGTGCGAGACTCGTCCAATACCACCCGGCTGGCTTGGACTGGGCGACTGCATCGGAAAACTTGCTGCACCGCCCAGCCTGCCTGGCCAGCGAGAATACCGTACCCCAGATTCCTCCCATCCCCAGCCCAGTCTAGAATCGCTTTGAACCCCTGTCAAACGACGGCGCACCAAGTCGCTCATCTGCTTTTGGACGCCCGCAGACCTGGCATCTGCGGGTGTAATGTCTCGTACCTACATTGACAGCCTTGGGGGGCCTTTGGTACATTTGTTGGAAGGATGGTTAGCACCTTGAACCTGTGCTAGCCTCAGTTTGCCGTTTAGGAGGCTTTGATTGCCACGTTATGATTACCAGTGTAATAGCTGCAGGCAGGAGTTTGAGCTAACTCAGACATTTAAGGAGGCCGGTAAAGGGACCTGCCCGGATTGCTCTGGGGAGGGCCAGCGAGTTTACCACGCTGTGCCGGTAATTTATAAGGGTTCTGGATTTTACACTACCGATTATGGACGTCCCAAGACACCGGCGGATAATAATAAAGAAAGCACCGAAAGCAAGCCTTCGTCTGATGACAAGTCGTCCAAATCATCCGAGACCAACTCGGAAACCAAGAGCGAGTCCGCCGCTTCTTCCAGCACCAGTTCCAGCACCAGCGAATCTACGACCTAAGCCAGTCAGCATTTTCCGGGCAGGTTTATCTAGTGGGGCAAACGCTTGCGAGCTTTGATCCAGCGGGTCACCAGCGCCTCGGTAAGCATTGAGGGCGAGACGGTTGGCAGCATTGGTCCGGGGCTGCTGGTCTTGCTGGGTGTTGCCAACGGTGATACCGAGGATGATGCTAAATACCTGGTGGAAAAGGTCGCCAATCTCAGGATTTTTGCCGACCTAACGAACCGCTTTAATCGCTCGGCCCGGGACACCGGAGCCGAGCTTCTCATTGTCAGTCAATTTACCCTATATGCCGACACTCGCAAGGGTCGCCGTCCCGATTTTAATCAGGCCGCGTCCGCCACGGAAGCCCAGAGGCTCTACGAACACGCCGTCGACTTGTTTCGTAGGACCGGACTGAAGGTTGAGACCGGCCAGTTTCAGGCATACATGCAAGTCAACCTGTGGAACGACGGCCCAGTCACCCTGATGCTGGACAGCGCCGACCGAAACCGCCCGCGCCATTAAATCTAGCGATGCCAGCCCATGCCCCGGAAAAACCCCCGCAGGTAGGCGATCTGTCCACCATGAGCCACCGCGTCCCAGGTCATCTGCCCCAGCGCAGCCGCCACGGAACGAGGCTCGGCGACCGGAGGAATGACCTTGGTCACCTCTAGCTCCGCAGCCGACAAGGAGGACATAAACTGCTGGGCGGCAGACTTTACCGCTTGATAGTATCCAACCTGCACGTCTTTAGACGGGGCTTTCCAGGCTGACACCTGAGCGGCGGTCCAACCCACGCCACGGTCTTCCGGGTCGGCGGCCATGCCAAACTTCTGATGCCAACCGTCCTTGATCCACAGCTGCGGCTCATCACGCAACCGGGTGTGAACAAAGGTATCCACCACCCGATTCATGTGCCACATAATCCACCCCGCCGGATTACACTGATCGGCCGGCTGTTTGGCCAGCAACTCTTCGTCCAGACCCTCCAGGGCCAGGTCAATCATTTCCCAATTACGCTGGTGTGCGGTTAAAAGTCCATCGGCTGCGGCCATACCAAACCCTCCACTAATCTTGGTTGATATTCTCCCTCTTTATCTCCCGCCTTGGGGCCTTACCCCAAAATCGGGTTTAGGTCTTCACTTCTGGAATAATCTTGGGACGCCCTGCGACCGGCCTGTCCTGAGCTCCGATTTCATCGAGAGTCTCGACAAAGTCGGACTTGCCGAAGTGGCTCAGGACTAACGGGCGGGGGCACACCATGAGAACAAAGGAACTTGGCCTGTAGCTGGATTTACACTGATTCACACCGTTGGTATAATCCCGCCAGTTGAAACATTGTCAGGAGAAGTCCAACCATGCCCGATGATCTGTCTGAAATACTAGAATCTCTCCAGCCGGAGTTGCTGGATGGCGCCCAAGACCGCACCGAAGGCCCGCTGTGGCACCCGGATGGCTATCTGACCTTCGTTGACATTCAGCGCCACCATTTGCTGCGCTGGGATCCAAGCGCCAGAACCACCTCGGTAATTCGGGAGGATACCGGCGAGGGCAACGGCTGCACTCTGGACCGCCAGGGAAATCTGCTGATGTGCCAGGGCGGCGATCATCGCTGCGTTACCCGCATGGATGCCGCCGGCAACGTGACGACCATCGCCGACCGGTGGCAGGGCAAGCGGTTCCACAAGCCCAACGATGTCATATGCCGCTCCGACGGCAGCATTTACTTCACCGACCCGTCTCTGCGCATCGCCCCGGAGCTGCGAGAGCTGGACTTCGCCGGCGTATACCGCATCGACCCGCAAGGTCAGCTGCACCTGGCCACCGATCAGTGTGTCTATCCCAACGGGCTGGCGCTATCACCCGACGAGTCCATCTTGTACGTCGCCATCAGCCGGGCCGAGGAGGCCGACTTTGAACGCGAAGCCAAGGGCGAGTTCTGTCCCAACCGGAGGCTGCTGGCCTTCGACGTTGCGCCAGATGGTACGCTGAGCGACCATCGGGTATTTATCGACATGTCATCGGCGGAGGGAGGAGTCCCCGACGGCATGAAAGTGGACACCAAGGGCCGGATATTTGCCACCGGTTCCGGCGGCGTCTGGGTCATCTCTCCCGAGGGCGAGAAGCTGGGCGTTATCCGCGTGCCGGAAGTCCTCCGCAACGTAGCATTTGGCGGGCCAGACTTCCGCACCCTGTTCATCACTGCCGGGGCGTCTCTGTATAGCCTGCGGGTCAAGGAGCCAGGGATTGGGGCGTTTTAAGGATAACCATAACTATGCTGCCTTAGAGTCGCAATGGTATTCGGATTGACCGCGTTACCGGCCGTTGATTGAGTAGCTGGAGGCGTATCGAAATCAAGGCTTTTTTGGTCTCGATACGTCGCGACGCTTCTACTCGACCAACGCAATGTTGAAAACGAAAAGATCATGGCGGAGTACACGAGGGTTCAATTGACCCAGACCCCTTTTACTGCAATAATCCCACCAGCCTAGCTAGGAGGAATGAACTTTGACTACTACTACGACTGTAGGCAGCGGCAAATATACCTACGAGATGGATACCGACTGGGCCAAACTGCCTGAGGGCCAGGCGATGCCGGCGGCGGCGGTGTACGGAGACTCCCAGGACCGGGTGTATTGCTTCAACCGCAACCTGGACCATCCGGTGGCGATTTTCGACCGGGAAGGCAACTTCATCAAGTCTTGGGGAGGGGGAATTTTCGCCTTTCCCCACGCCATTATCCTGGACCCAGACGATAACGTCTGGCTGGTGGAGCGCAACCACGGCCTGATTATGAAGTTCACCAAAGATGGCGAGCTGCTCCAGACCATCGGAGAGAAAGGCTACCGTTCGGAAACCGGCGCCGACAACACCGACTTCGGTTCCAACGGCTGGAAACTGGTGACCCGCGCCGGTGAACCCTTCAACCTGCCGGCGGGTATCGCGCTGAACGACGCTGGAGAGATATTCATCGCCGACGGTTACGCCAACGCCCGGGTACACAAGTTTGCCAAGAATGGTTCATTGATCAAGTCTTGGGGAGGCCCGGGTTCCGGCCCCGGCCAGTTCAACCTGCCTCACGGGTGCTGGATCGACAAGAAGGGGCGTTTGTTCATCGCCGACCGGGAGAACGACCGGGTGCAGGTCTTCGATCAAGAAGGCGCGCATCTGGCCGACTGGCCCAGCAAGCTGATTGGCCCGGCGGTGATCTTCGTCGATGATGACGACATCGTCTATGTGGCCGAACACAACGGCGGCCTGATCAGCATTCTGACCCTGGAGGGCGAGCGGCTGGCCCAGTGGGGTTCGATGACGCACCGCTCTTGCCACGGCCTCTGGGTCGACTCGCACAAAGACATCTACGTGGTGGAGCCTT
>JACZRM010000185.1 GCA_022576105.1 Chloroflexota bacterium
TTTTAGCACGAATTCGCCGTGAGCCAATGTAAAAAGGACTTGATTAGAAGGGATTGAATCCAACTGGAATTGGGGCAAGCGGTATGGCGGTGGCGGGTAGGGGTTTATTTTGAATCCAAACACTTGCTTCAAGACACTTGGTGATACCGGAAACAGTCCACCACGTGGTCGTCGACCATGCCCGCCGCTTGCATGAAGGCGTAGCAAATGGTTGGCCCGACAAACTTGAAGCCGCGCCGGATCAGGTCTTTACTCATCGCCTCCGCTTGGGGAGTCTTGGCGGGAACCTCCGACTCGGATTCAAAGGCATTCTGCAGAGTCTGATTGCCAACCAGGCCCCAGAGATAAGAATCAAAGCTGCCAAATTCCTCTTGAACTGCCAAATATGCTTGAGCGTTGGTAACTGCTGAATTTACCTTCAGCCGGTTGCGCACAATCTCTGGATTTTGCAGCAGTTGGGCAATCTTGGCGTCATCGTACCTGGCGATGCGCTGGACATCGTAATTGTCGAAGGCCCGACGGTAGCCCTCACGCTTCCTGAGAATGGTCAACCAACTGAGACCGGCCTGAGCGCCGTCCAGGATTATGTACTCGAAGAGCACCCGGTCGTCATGTTGCGGTACTCCCCATTCTTGGTCGTGATACTCAATCATCAACGGGTCGGAACCGGTCCAGGCGCAGCGGTTTGGCATATCTTACTCGCTAGATAACCGAGTGCTCGGCCATCTCTTCGATTTGCGCCGCCGAGTAACCCAATCCCTGTAGAATCTCCTGGTTGTGCTCCCCCAGCAGCGGCGGGTGGCGGTCCAATCCGCCCGGGGTCAGCGAGAATTTCAGGGGTAGTCCGGTCTGCTTGATCGAACCCAGCGTGGGATGGGGCATTTCCAGGAGCATCTGCCGATGCAAGACCTGGGGGTCGGAAAACACGTCGGCCAGGTCGTTTATCGGGCCGGCCGGTACATTTGCCGCCTGCAGGTCTTCTACCCACTCCAGCGATGGACGTTTCAGGAAAAACTCCTGGAGCAGCGGCACAATCTTGGTCCGGTTGCGTACCCGGTCGCCGTTGGTCGCGTAGTCAGGGTTGTCTTTCAAGTCCTCTCGCTTGATGCCCTGACAGAACCTCTCCCAGAGTCGCTCCGATCCTACCGCCACGTTGAAATATTTGCCGTCCTGGGCCATAAACGCCTGGTAAGGCACCAGGGTCGGATGAGCCTTGCCCAGCCGTTTGGGAGGCGTGTTGGTGGCAAAGAAGAAAGCGGCCTGATAAGTAAGCCAGGCGACCTGAGCGTCTAGCATTGCCAGGTCAATGTATTGGCCCTCGCCGTTTTTCTGCCGGTGGTGCAGTGCGGCCAGCACGGCGAAGGCAGCCCACATCCCGGCGCCGATGTCGGTCACGGCAATGCCAATCTTTTCGGGCTCGCCTTCAGGATCGCCGGTAATGCTCATCAACCCGCTGACGCCTTGCATGATCTGGTCGTAGGCCGGACGCTTCTGGTAGGGGCCGGTCTGGCCGAAACCGGATATAGAGCAGTAGACGATTTTTGGGTTGGCTGCCTTGATCGTCTCGTATCCCAGGCCAAGACGTTCCATGACCCCAGGAGTGAAGTTCTCGACTATGACGTCGGTGTCTTCGACCAATTTCGAAAAGATTTCCACCGCTTGGGGCTCTTTGAAGTTCAGGGTGAGGCTCCTTTTGTTGCGGTTGATCGACAGAAAGTATGCGCTCTCTTCGCCGATAAAGGGAGGGCCCCAGGTCCTGGTGTCGTCGCCGGTGCCGGGCAGTTCAATCTTGATAACGTCGGCGCCGTAGTCACCCAACATCAGGGTGCAGAAGGGGCCGGCCAAAGCCCGGGTCAAGTCCAGGACACGTACTCCGTCAAGTGCTTTCATCCTATTTCCCTCTGTTCTGTGGTAACCCTCGGCAGCTTATCACCCTCAATTGTTTCCCGCCGCAAAACTGCCTGGTGATGGATCGGAGGGGCGACTGGGATGTCGCTGGCCAGGGCAACGAACATATTACCATAGCCGGTTGTGGTCGGGTAGGGGAAGGCGGTGTTGGGTGGTGTGGCAGTTTAGGTCTGGTCATTCCGGCGCAAGCCGGAAACCATTAGCGCGTCGGGGCAGCGATTGTATCTGGACACCGGCGAAGGTCGGTGTAACAAAGACCCGTTCTTGGACGCCAAACTGATAGCTAGCCGATGCTAGCCGAAGGCCATGCAGTGATGTCCGGACGCCATGGGCAATGGATGTAGATTACCGGATCAAGGAGATACACGACCGGCCTCCAGATTTCTGGAGGCCGGTGCTCAGGACTAATCCCGAACTAATCAGTTTAATGTCGGCTGGCTGTTACGCCGCCTGCCCCAAATCGGCATCGCCCAATCTGGCAAAGGTTTTGGAGAAGTGTCTGCCGCCGTGGGATAATCGGCGCCGCTTGCCGTCTTCACCCTTGGGGACCATCGGCGCTGGAACCGGTTCCAAGCTGACCGCCCCCGGCTCTACCATTGGGTCGTGGATGTCTTTGCTGAAACCGCATTGAAGGCAAGTCACGAAAATGCCGAACTGGTCGGTCTCTTCAAACAAATCCCCGGAGCAGCGGGGGCACCTCTTGAACCAAAACATCTAAACCCTCTCATCGCCCGTAAACTAGCCGCCAGGATCTTGGCTCTCCCGGCCGGGCTTGCCCCGTATTCCTGGGGCTAGTCTTACGGGCCACCAAGCAATTAGGCCGACGTGTCAACCTAATCTGTTAGAAAACATGGTAAAGGTGGACTTTACTTTTCGACAGAGGAGTCTCACCTATCTATTCCAGTAGAGACACCAATAAATAGAGGGGTCAATTAAAATACCCCCTATTATTTGGGGTCCAACTCAATATTTAGGCGCTGTTTAGCTGTTACACCCCCAGGATCGGTGCCTTACACCCAGGTCAATCAGGGGGAAACTCCTACTGGGCTATGCCGCCAGCGGCGAGTGCGATCAACCAAATTTGTTGGGATTGCCGACGATTGCTCACAATCCATGAGTAGCTAGGACCGGACTCAAACCCGGCTGAAGCGAAAGGTGGCGAGTGCCCGTTAATTGCATGAAGCAAGAGAAATTCCCCCGAAGGGTCGGCAACTTTCGGGAAGCCTCAACTTGCTAGTTAGCCTGCCATGGGCATAAAATTGGCGCAGTCCAGTATCAGCGAGTTTTGATGCTAATCTTTGATGCTAATCATCGAGGTGTGAAATGGCCATCAACAAGACCATCGCCCCCAACCGGTTTCAGGATACCTTTGGTCAACCCGCAGAAAGGGCGGCCAACAAGGTGAAAGAGACCATGACCCCCTTCGTCCAGGAGTTCATCCAGAACTCTCCCTTTGCGGTAATGGCTACCAGCGACCCCCAGGGCAACTGCGACGCTTCTCCCAAGGGTGGCAAGCCTGGGTTCGTGAAGGTGCTGGACGATAGCCATCTGCTGCTGCCCGACGTGGCCGGCAACCGGCTGTTTCAGTCCTACGAGAACATGGACGCCAATCCCCACGTTGGGCTGATTTTCATGATTCCGGGCGTCAATGACACGGTGAGGGTCAACGGCCGCATCAGCATCGTCGACAAAGAAGAGTTGGAAAGACTCAACGTGGCGGTTGAACTCTACGAGTTGGATGAGCGGTCGCACCATTTGCAGGGAATATTGATCGAAGTGGAAGAGTCCTACGGCCAGTGCCCTCGGGCCTTCGCCTTTTCCCATCTATGGGATACCGAGATTACCAAGGCCAACCAGGCCAACCGGCCGATTGCCCAGCGGGACACCAACCGGTAGCAATCATAATTTTGCTATGAACCACGGGCCGCCTGGATTAAGGTGGCCCTTTTGCTGTCACCCATTTGGGAGATTGGATGGTAGAATACAGGCCGACATTAAGATAAATCTTCAAAAGGAATTGAACCGATGGTTTCCGTATCCTTCGAAAAAACCACCTTGTCCAATGGCTTGGACGTCATCCTGCATGAAGACCACACGATTCCGCTGGTGGCGGTAAATGTGTGGTACCACGTTGGTTCCAAGGACGAAGAGATGGGACGTACTGGCTTTGCCCACCTGTTTGAGCACGTCATGTTTGAGGGCTCCAAGCACCACAATCAGAGCCATTTTGAGCCGCTGCAAAAAGCGGGCGCCAATCTCAACGGTTCCACCACCGCCGACCGCACCAACTACTGGGAGGACGTTCCCACCAATTACCTGGAACTGGCGCTGTGGCTGGAAGCCGACCGCATGGGCTTTCTGCTGGACGCTCTGGACCAGCAGCGTTTCGATATACAGCGCGACGTGGTCAAGAACGAGCGGCGTCAAAGCTACGAGAACCGACCCTACGGTATGGCCCACTGGAGCATTCAGGAAGCCCTCTTTCCCCTGCCCCATCCCTATCATTGGA
>JACZRM010000012.1 GCA_022576105.1 Chloroflexota bacterium
GGATCTCCCCTGGCCGTGATACCTTCCACCATCGCATTCACCATTCTCATACTCGATAGCTTCTCGTGGAAATCCCGCACGAGCGACGCGGCGAAACCCCCATCACGCTTGTACCCCAAGCTGTCACCGATGCGTACGAGGGCGCTTACCCGGTTGCCCTTGTTCGCAGCCAGGTATTCGGTTACGGCCTCCTTGAAAACTGCCACCTCAGAAGCCGCCGCCGGTGGCGGTGGAGGAGGAGAATCTTCATTCTCCGACGACACCGAACTCTCGTCCTCTCTTCTATGATTCTCTTCTATTGGAGTGGACATCCCTGTCCTATCCTGACTGGACATCCCTGTCCTATCAGGAGCGGCAAACCAGGCATGTTTGAGGAAGTGATAGAGGTTCGGCTTACCCAGTCCGCGTCGCTCTACGGCGATGAGGTTTGCGACCACGAGTTCGTCTAGGCAGCGGCGCACCTCGCGGTCGCTGCAACCCAGCTCCTCGGCTAGGGTCTCCTGCTTGGGCCATGTCTCGGCGTTTCTGCCTGCGTACTGGCAGAGCCGGGCGTAGCAGAGCTTGGCACCCTGCGATAGCTCGTGGCGGGCCATGAGCCAGTTGGGGATGAAGGAACCTACCCACATCTTCCAGGGGTTTATGTACTCAGTCATGCTTCCCCCAGGTCGTGCACAACTACAGGGATTCCCGCTAACCGGGCCTTGGTCACCATGTCCCTTGTACCCGTGCTAGTAGCGAGGTTATGAACGAAGGCCGCCACCTGATCGGGGCGGCCATCAGCTAGCATCTGCCTGTTACGTCTCGGCCCTGCTACTGAACAGAATTTGGCGTGTGGCGGACAATGGCAATTCTCATGCTTCTGCCACTCAGCCGGGAACGGCAGCACTTCTAAGCCCCGCTGTTTAGCACAGGCCCGTGCAATGCTATCGGCTCCTCGCGCTTCGCCCTCGATGACAACTGTGCCCTCCGGGAGGGCGTCCACATACTGCCTGATTGGCTTCCACTCATTCCAGGTGCGTGAGCCGCAGATGAGAACTCTCATTGTGGCGCCTCCTTTGACAGAAGCACCCCGGGTGTCGTACCCTAGAGGTGCCATATACTACGATCAGTTTACCACAACTGGTCACGCGCTGGCCCTGGGCTTACGCCTGGGGCCGGTGTCGCTGTGTACTCGCTTCATGCTTCCTTGCCTTTCTGCTGGCAGTACCCGAGGTGGCCCCGCGTGCATGACGACCGGCACGCGCTACAGCGGCGATGCACGGTCTGGCGGTTCACATGATCCTCGTACTCATCGCCGCAGCACACGCAGCGGAAGATGGCGAACTTGCTCACTCCCGCACCTCCTGGCCTAGCTTGAACATCAGTTGCCACATGTGCTTCGCGCCCAGGCGGCCGGCGGCCTTATCAAGATGCTCCCTCGCGGTCTGCTTCGAGATCCCCATCCGCTCCGCGACCTCGCCTATCGTGAGCCCCTGCGCGATGAGGGCGCAGGCGGTAAACTGGCGCTGCGTGAGGGGGAGCGTGGTCACTTGCCCAGCGCCTCGATGCGGCGTTGCAGCTTAGCGTAGCCCTCGCCCTCCAGGGGGAACGGGTTGCCCTCTTCGTTGGCTGCCTCCTCCAGCACCGCCAGGGCCAGGGCGCGGGCTGCGTCCTCGGAGCCAGGATGAAGTGCAGGGCCATTGCGCGGCCACTGAGCCAGTAACCCCGCAAACGCTTCCTCGATACTCGCCATCACACCTCCTTGCCCAGCGCCTCGATACGCTTACGGAGGTCTCGTTGGTGCAAGGGGCGAATATTGCCTTGCTTGGCGCTGGCCTCATAAACGTCAACTAGGGAGTCAATCTCCCGTTCCAACGCAGCCCTGAATAATGCCACAGCAGCAGCCGGCACGACTCTTAGGCACTCTAGGGCCATCCTAAAAAAACCCTTCGAGTCTTCATCAATTTCAGGAGCGCTACCAAGAGTCTTGGAATAAAAGCTGTCCGAGTAAGGTGAATTTTCATCTTGCGTGAGCTCAATGCCTACAGCAGTGAGAACGAATTGGGCAGTTCCCATATCGGGCCGCAAGATGCCAGCCCCTGCTAGAGACCACAGTTCATCAGATATCCAGGGTTCGCGACTCCCGATTAATTCCTGGTCGGTAAATGCAGAGGTCCGGCCAGTTTCCCTATGCTCTACTAGCCAAGTCCATATATCGTTCTTATTCTGTACGATCACTGCCATTACACCAACTTTCTCCGCTCAGCCCCCTGCGCCTTAACCAACTTCCGTATCGTCACCCACTGAGCCTGCTGGTGCTAATTATTACTTGACAGACTCGTAATAACAAGTTAGCCTCTGCCCACAACATGAAAGTGTCCCCGGCGTAGCGCAAACTACCCGGGGACGTGGCACCACCAGCAGGAGCTGGACGTGCAAAGACATTCTATCATTGAATCTTTGCCCAGCACTTGTATTGGTGCTGGGCTTTCGTTGTTGGGAGAGTCACCCCAGACCATAGAAACGCTGTACGTGGCTCTGGTGACGATTAGGTATACCACTTACATGATGTCACAGGTTTAGGAGGTGAAGTGACAAGCATAACCAGCTTTGGATATCTGGCTCCCCTTAGACTCGCCGAAGCATCACCCCGAGGAAATGGGCCTCTTCCGGGACCCGTTCGTCTGGCGGGATACTGAGAACTGGCCAACAGGATTGGCCGGGTCAAGTTAAAAGGGGGGAATTTTGACAAGAACCGCCTGGGCCGCTTAGGATGGCTCTGCCAAACCACTGGCGCCTCCCCTCCAACGCTCTACAGGAGTAAAAACATTTATGGAAGCCAACTGTGTTACCCACATCGGTATCTGCGTTCGGGATATGGACCAGTCCCTGGCCTTCTACCGGGACATCTTGGGCATGAAGGTGCTGGGCGACCGGATGACCGATCCCTCGGAAGGGGGGAGGCTGCACAACTACCAGCAAAAGCGACAGGCCCGCCGGTGGGTCAGTTTGAGCTATGGCGAAGGTTCCACTCCTACCCTCACCCTGACCAGTCACCCAGGTGACGAGCCAGACGGGCAAGCCATCAAGCTAGATCAGATTGGCATCAGCCATCTCGCCTTTGGCGTTAAAAATGTGCAAGCCCTCACCGAAGAGTTAATTGCTAAGGGAGTGCAACTTGCCGGGCCGGTGGAGTCATTCACCAATGCTCAAGGAGAGATACGGAGCATTTACGTGCACGATCCTGATGGGATCCTGGTTCAGTTCAGTACCCACTAGAACTACGCTATGAATCTTGCCTGAAACCTGGGAACGAGAAAGTCTGGTGCACCGGCTGAGTCCACAGAATATCGCGACTCCCAACCAGCTTGACAATGCTCGACCCGCCAGCGCCGCCACAAAGTAGCTAATCCGTGTCTTGCAAAAGAGGACCAGCGGCCTGGGCGTTACGCCTCGTCCTCAGCGGGGCTAGTTTGGCATGGATGGCCCTGATTTTTCAGGCCTCTTCATCCTCGCCCCAGGAAGTAAATGAGACCTTGGCCGGCTTTGCCTGGCTGGGGCCCTACCGCAACATAGTAGGGCATCTGGTGCTATACGCCGTGTTGGGTTCTCTTTTGCAGATTTGCATCTGGAGCTGGCGAAGTTCACTCGCTTGGTCGGCGCGTTGGGCAGCGGCAGCAATAGCAATAGCTGTGCTGTATGGTGTCTCCGACGAATACCATCAGTCACTGGTGCCGGGCAGAGCCGCTACAGTGCTGGATGTGGTGGTCGACAGCGCCGGAGCGCTATCGGCCGTCGTTGCGGTTTCCATTCTGGCGAAATTGACCCGGCGCCGGCTAAACCAATCCGAATAAAACGATGGCAGTTGCGCTATGCTGGAAGGTGGAAGCTATGAATAAAACTGTCTGGCGCATCGGCCACACTCTCAGCGTGCTGGGACTGCTGGACGCAGCTTGAGCACTAAGGGAGATAGCGGCCCGTTGGGGTGAGCCAGGGTTCTGCGGGAAATCCAGAGCTATCGAGGTAATTGATAGCGTCCGGTCCACCGGTCCGGTGGAAAACCAGGACTACTGGCGGCGACTTAGCGCAAAAATCGAAGAACTGCCTTGACCCAGCTTGATTAAACCCCTCAGGCAGCCACCCACAAAGAGTAATCCCTTCCTGGCGTCTCTTTCGGCGGCGCTGGGCTCGAAGGAGCCGTCGGTTAGGGCCTTCACTGGCCGTCTTCCCAAGGTTACGCAATTTATTCCCAATCTATTCCATCGACTCCCCGGTCTTCACCGTACTATTCGCTATGCCCGGTTATGGTCTTGCAATACAGTTGCGGGCTAACTAGGAAGACCATGACTTCTACGTCCGATTCATTGGGGAGCTCAGAGCAGAACGCCGACGATCAAAAAAAGCGGCTAGAGCATTACGCCACGGTACTACGCGAATACGCCAAGTGGTCGTTATTGCGCAGCTACCAGTTTTCTAAATTCGCCGAGTCCCAACGGGAACAGTTGGTCCGGCGTTTTTTCACCGCCGGCGCCCAAGCCCACTTGACCCAGCGAGACCTGGTGCTGCTCCTGTACCGGGACATTCTTCGAGAGTCTTCAAGCGTTGACCCCGCCGACTAACCAGGACCGCTAATCGGTCCCGCATCAACCTCTTTACCTTGGCTCCACGATAGGAGAGCAGCCTTTCTCACCCCTCATCAATAATATCTACCCAATCCCTTGAGGGTTCGATTTCCGGTCACAATCCCAGGGGGAACAGTTGGATCGCCACGGTCGAATAGTTGTCAAAGAGGTGAGGAAAACCGGTAGTGCGTTAGTTTAGTTCTGGTCAATCGGCTTACGCCGGAATCCATTAGAGCGCCTGAACAGCGATTGTATCTGGACACCGGCCTTCGCCGGTGTGACCCAGCCCGGTCCTGGGACGCCGAACTGATACACTATCGGAAAACCGCGGTACTAAATGCGGAAAATTATTACATCTGGTGACACTATTGTGATATTTTAGTGTCATCTGATGACTAATTTGCTCGTTATACCATGACCGCGTATCTGTTTCTACCTCTGCTGGCTTTCGGCATTAACGCGGCTCTGTGCCTGGCGGTGCTGTGGGGACACGCCAGCAAACCCGCCCATCGGGTCTTCACCTTGTTCCTGGCGAGTATGGCTGTATGGGGCGGGACCATCTTCCTCATGCGTTCCTCGTCCACTGCGGAGGCCTCTTTCATCTGGGACAAATTGGCGTTGGTGAATTTCGCCCTGATTGCGGTGTTCTTTCTGCATTTCACCTATTTATTCGCCGGAAACCGCGTCCCGCGAAAGATAATCGTCGGCGGTTACGCCATAATTCCCATCGTTGCGGTGCTGGCGTTCACCAATATGGTCGCGGAAGGAATGCAGACCAAGGTCTACGGGTACGCACCCATTCCCGGGTTGTTATTTCCCTTGTACCTGGTACTGGCCTACTCGTGCATGTTACTGGCACTATGGAACCTGATTGGCGCCTACCGCCGTCCCACTTCCCAGGCCCAACGGAACCAGGCCGGCTATCTGATTACGGCCTCTGCCTTCTTCTTGCTGGGCGGCGTCAACGATATTCTGCCGTTGTTGGGCCTGACGGTCTATCCGCTGGGTATGGTTGGCAACATTTTGTTTGCCATTCTAGCCAGTGTTGCCATTACCAGACACCGTCTGCTGGACATCCAGGTAGCTCTGCGGAGAAGCGTCGGCTTTCTGCTGGTAATAATCTTGATGGCGGGCGTTTATGTCCTGGCGTCTCTGGGGGTTCAACAAGCATTTGACAGCAATATCCTGACCGTGTCATTCACCATCGGCGTAGGGATAATTGTTTTGGGCTATTTAGTTTTCTCGCCATTTCTGGGTCGAGTGCAAGATGCCATCGACCGGGCTTTTTTGAGAAAACGCTGGGCCCCCCTGCAGGAACTGCTCCAATTTACCACCGAGACCAACAATATCACCGATTTGAGTGCGCTGGCATTTTCCCTGCTCAAGTTGGTACAGCGAGCCATGGACACCGAGGTCGTGGTGCTGCTGCAAGCAAATCGAAGCTACGACTTACCCTGGACTGCAGTGGCAGTGGGAACCGATGCCCTGATACCACCACACCTCAACGGCAGAAATCCCTGGCTGCAACGAATGGCCAAAGAGGACCGCGCCTACCCGGCCGAGGAGATGTTCGCTTTGCCAGAGTGGCAAAGCGCGCCGTTCATGGTGCGGGCGCAAATTGAAGGTTTGGAAATAAAGGTTTTCCTGCCGCTAAGGTATAACGGAGAACTGACCGGGCTGCTTTTGTTGGGCGCCAAGTCCACACAGCGGGATTACTCCCTGGAGGAACTAGACTTATTGGAGGCAGTGGCCCTGCACGCGGCGGCCACCATGGAGAACGCCCGACTTTACGAGGAGCTCAGATTACAACTGCGCGAGCTGAAGGAGACCCAAGCCCAGTTGGTGCAGTCGGGGAAGCTGGCCTCGGTGGGGACACTGGCAGCCGGAGTTGCTCACGAAGTTAATAACCCCCTCTTCGCGATTTCGGGCATGACCGAGCTTTTGTTGTCCGATCCGGAACGCCACCTGAAGTCGGAGCAGGCTGAAGAATACGTTACCATAATCGCCGAAATGTCCCAGCGCATCGCCAAAGTGGCCCAGGGTATGCTGGCTTTCTCCCGCAACGATCAGGTCATGTCGCCGGTGTGTCTCAACGACGTAGCCGACAACACACTGAGTTTGATGGAGCACAAGCTTCGGTCCGGTGGAATTAACGTGGTCCGGGAATACCAACCAGACCTGCCTCATATCCAGGCAGTGGCCAATCAACTGGAACAGGCTTTGATGAACCTGATTATGAATGCCGCCGACGCGATGGGCGAGTCTGGCACATTAACTCTTGGGACCGGATTTTCCGACAACCAAGTCTGGATTTCCTGCACTGATACTGGGACCGGAATTGCCGCGGAAGACATGGACAAAATTTTCGACGCCTTTTTCACCACCAGGCCGGTGGGCAAGGGCACCGGCTTGGGATTGCACATTACTCACCAGATTGTTGAGAATCTAAATGGTGAAATAATGGTGAACAGTGAAGAAGGGATGGGAACAACATTTACCATCGCACTCCCGCTGACGCCGGCAGACAACTCGGACCCCAACGGTATGGTCACTTTGTCCTCCACGCCAGAGCAGCGAATACTGACCCAAAATCAAAGCCACATTTCGGCGCATTCATCCCCAAAACCATCATAAAATACGATTAACTCGTCGCAATCTCCACCCTGCACCAACTATTTCGTATATTATTGCATCGCAATTACACCATTACGTTCTGCCCTACAAAGGGAATATGTACTATTTCTTGCTGAAATTTGTGTTAAATTTGGTTGAAATACGTGCGGCAATGGTGTTATTCTTTCACCAATGTTCACATTTTGCATTGCCTCATCGCGGACTCGCACCCTCAATCTCCGAGATGAAGCCATATGACTAAGATACTGCTAGTAGATGATGACCCGCCAATGGTGGGCTTCTTGGAGCGTTTGTTTGGCGACTCAGGTTACCAGACGTTAAGCGCCTTCGATGGCATAACCGCCCTCAGAGAATTTTTTACCGCGCGTCCTGACGTGGCGATAATCGACATATTGATGCCGCATATGGACGGGTTCGAGTTGTGCCGTCGAATCCGCGAGATATCACATATCCCCATCATTGTGCTGACCGGGTTAGAGCAGGTTTCCGAAAAGGTTAATGCGTTTAACGCCGGAGCCGACGATTACGTGGTCAAGCCGGTAAGCGGCCGGGAATTGCTGGCCCGGGTTGAAGCTTGTCTCCGCCGCGCCCAGTGGCCACCCGCCGCCGAGTCCTCCTCGGTCTATACCGACTCCCATTTGACGGTGGATTTCACCAGGCGTGAGGTCTACGTGAACGGGGAGAGCAAGGACCTTACCCCAATTGAGTATGCCCTGCTGAACCTGTTTGTACAGCGGCCAGGTGAGGCGCTTTCACTGGAGTACCTGTTGACCAATGTTTGGGGACGGGAGTACGACACTTTTGACCTGGTGAAGTGGCACATTAGCAACTTACGCAAGAAGCTCAAGAATGGCGCCGATGATTCCGGTGACGAAGATTCTTCGTATATTGTCACGGTTCGGGGCTACGGGTACCGGTACAAAACCCCGGCTGAGTAAGGCCAAACTCTGGGTACGCTCAATGCCCAGGCCAGATACAAATAATCACTCAACTATTTGGGATTGGCAAGATTATTCCGCTGCCTGGTTACAAACTGCATCGGGATCGATTCAATGTCTATGATCTGGTTCATTCCTGCCCAACAGGATATATTCAGTTGCCACTCCGGTAGGTAATGGTGCTGGTTACCGCACTCAACCTGGCCGGAACCTCGACACCCTCAGGCACAGTCACCGCGATTCTCACCGGATAGCTCACCACACCCCGTTCAGTGCGAGGTTCTTCAGCCACTTGCACCACCACTCCCTCAAACCGTTGACCCGGCAGGGAAGCGATTGTGATGTTCGCCTTATCGCCTTCCTTGACCAGGGCTATGTCGATCGCGTCAACCAGACCGTCCACCTCCAGCTGGGTTAAATCAACGATTTCCATGACCCGCGACTGATCGTTCACCTTATCGTCCACTGCAACATTTACCAGATAAACCACACCCGCCAGAGGTGACCGAATTATCGCCCCTTCAAAATTTTCCAGGGCGTCATCAACCTGGGCTTGGGCGGCCGCGACCGCCGCTTCCTTCACCGCCACATCAAACTTATCCGGCCCATCAAGCAAATCGTTCAGCTTCTCCTGGGCAACTTTCAGAGCTTGCTCTCGGATTGCCAGCTCGACCTGGTCCGAGCCGACCAGTTCCTCTTCCAGGTCCCGCACCGCCTGGGCCAAAGCAGCGTCAGCGGCTTCAGCAGCGGCCAAACGTTCTTGAAGCTCCAGGTCTTGATCTACCAGGTCAGACAGGTCGGCCAAGGTATCTTTGGCCTTCACCAGGTTCGATTCAGCTTGAGCCAACGTGGTGATACGCTTCTGCAGGTCTAGCAGCTTGTTGCCTCGTACAGTCGCCAGTTCGTCCTTGGCCTGCTCCAGATTCGTCTCGGCTTCCCTCAAAGTGGACCGTATTCGTCGAAGCAGTTCCAAATCGATCCTTTCGTCTTCATCAGCATCGCGAATGGGATTTAGGTAGAAAGCATCCAAGCTGGCTTCGGCAATGTCAAAAGCGGCTTCTGCGATCGCCCTCTTAACCATAGCGTCGGCAACCGACTCCTCAAAATCATCTTCGAAATTGGCCAGGCTATCCTTGGCTTTGTCCAGGGCCAGCTCCTTGGCCGACACGTCATCCCGGGCGTTGGCAAAACTCAGAACCTGGTCTCGGTCGAAATATGCGACTATCTCAAGCGCATTGTCCAGCGCTACTTCTGCCGCGACCTTGGCCTTCTTGGCGGCGGCCAAGTCTTTCTCGTAATCACGCTGAAAGTCGGCCAACTTGTCCGCTGCGTCCTTTGCATCTTTCCTGGCCTTGGCAATTTTCTCTTCAAATTTGGCCTGTTCCAGGGGAGTAGTGACAAATTCCTCCTTAGCCTCCTCCAAGGCTTCTTGGGCCGAGTCCAGGTCCAACTGAGCTTGCGCCAAAGTCTGCTCCAGGGTCGAAATTGCGATATCGTCCAGGCTGGCCAGCACTTGACCTTCTCGTACCCGGTCGCCTTCCAACACCAATACCGCGCCGACTTTACCAGCCGTTTCAAAGGTCAATTCGAAGGTGCTGGGAAATACCAGCCGGCCGGTCACCGGAATCTCCCGGACGGCAGGCTGCTCTTGGACCACGACGTTTCCTGGGCCTGACTCGCTGGCAGCGTCGTCACTCCCGCCGATTATTGTTGTTACCCCGCATCCCGCTAAGATGATCGCCAGCAGCCCGGCGGCTAACGCGCCCAACCGCCCCGGCCTTAGCCAACTAACGATACTCATTGCAATACTCCCATTCCAGGTCGCGCTCCATACCGCCCCGCTGGAGCCCCAAGTTACTTACCACCGTCAATTTATCCTTCAGTTGATCTCTGCCTACCCGACAGGAGGTTCGTTAAACCGGAGGAGATGGATTCAATTAAATTGGGAATCCCTACGTGCATGATGGTGTAAATCACCGGCACCGCGACCAAGGTCAAAAAGGTTGAACTGACCAGGCCTCCAATTACCACCGTTGCCAATTCGGCGCCGATGATGTCGCCTTCTCTTCCCGAGGAAACCGCTAAAGGAAAGAGAGCAAAGGTTGTGGTAAACGCGGTCATCAGGATGGGACGGACCCGAGTGCGCCCGCCTTCGATCAACGCGTCATAGACTCCCAGCCCCGATTGCCTCAATTGCTCGACAAAAGTGATCAGCACAATGGCATTGGTGACCACTACTCCAATCAGCAGCAACAGCCCCATCAACGCCGACAAACTCAAGGTTTTGTCGGTAACCGCCAGGGCTACCAGCGCGCCCACGATGGCCAGGGGCAGGCTCAAAACCACGATCAAAGGGTCTCTCAATGAACCCAGGCTGGCCACCATCACCAGATAGACCAGGATTACGCCAATCAACATGGCGGTGAAGACATCCTGGAAACCTTCGTTGATTTGCTCAAATATGCCGCCGGTTTCCACGCCCACACCGGCCGGCAGGTCCAAGGAGGCAATAACCCGCTCTACTGCCACTCCCACGGCTCGAGTGTCCTCGGCGGTAATCTCGCCGGAAATGGTCGCCGAGCGCTCCAGGTCAAACCGGCTGATGCTGACCGGGCCTTGCTCGATGCTGATGTCGCTGATAGAGCCCAGCTTCACCCTCCCCAGCGGCCCTTCGATCTCCAGGTTTTTCAACTCTTCAATATCATCGGCGTCTTCCGGCTGGCCCATAACTACAATATCCAGGGTCAGGTCTTGCAAATCGACCTCGCTCACCTTGGCCCCGACGATAAATTGATTGATTTGCCGGCCCACCGCCGCCGTGGTCAGACCATATTCCGCCGCGGCATGGGGGTCTACGTTGATGGTTAATTCATCTCGGGCTTCGGACACATCACTGCTGATATTGATCACACCATCAATCGCCGAAAGCTTTTCCACTAATTCCTTGGCGGTGGCAGATATCGCGGTGAAATTGCTGCCGACTACGGTGATTTCCAGCGCATCGGAGGGAGGCCCGCCGGATATCTCCGCCACCAGGATACTGACATCATCGGAGACCGGCATTGCCGCTCGAATCTGGTCGGCAATGTCCAGCGGGACGCCCTCCGGGAGTTTGGCAAAGTAACCGGTTTGGTGAAAGGCTCCTCCCCCCACCGCCTGCCCAAATTGGTCGGAGGCACTGCCCAGAGTCCCCTGATACACCTCTATGTGTCCTGCTTGGCGGAACCGCTCCAGCACCGCCTCAACCTTGGCAACCTCGGTAAACGTCCGGCTGATGGAACTGCCCACCGGAAGTTCAATATCGATGGTCAGAAACTGCGGCGCGCCGGCCGGGAAAAAGGTGACTGGAATCACCAGGAGCAACGCCAAGCTGGCGGCCACTACCCCCAACGCGCCAGCCAAGGTGAGAATTTTGTGACCCAGGCTCCAGACCAGCACCGGAGTATATATGCGCTGCAAATAGGTATCCCGGATATCATCGCCCAGGGCGGACTGCGCCGGGAAATCGCCTTCCCGCATCAGCAGCACGCCCAAAACCGGCACCGCGGTCAGCGCCACCAACGTGGACGCCAGCAGCGCAAAACTTACCGACATTGCGAAGGGGGTGAAGAACTCTCCCACCAAACCTGGGATGAACGCCAGGGGAATGAACACCACAACGGTGCTCAAGGTTGAGGAGACAATGGCCGCTCCCACCTCCCGTGTTCCGACCAGAGCCGCTTGAAAGCGGTCTTCCCCGCGCTGCATGTGACGGTACATGTTCTCCAGAACGACGATGCTGTCATCCACCACCCTTCCGACGGCGATGGCCAGGCCCGACAGGCTCATAAAATTTAGGGACAAATCCGCCGCGCCCATGACCAGGATTCCGGCCATGATGCTGAGCGGTATGGAAACGCCAATAATGGCGGTTGGGCGCAGGGTTATGGCCAGACCCCGCAACAAGGTGGGTCGGGTGTTGATTAAGAAAATGAACACCGCGCTAAGGGCAAAGAAGAAACCCAGCATTCCTTCTCTAAGCAAACCGGAAAGCTGCTCTTCCACTTCTGGGCCGTCGTTTTGCAGGATCAAAATTTCTACATCTGGAGGCAGTCCTACCAGCCGGTCGAGGGCCGCCAGGGCTTGCTCAGTAACGTCGACAGTATTGGCGTCCGGGTCTTTCAGGACCACCACGCCCAGGCTGGGCTTGCCGTTGGTGCGCGAGATACTGGTGGCCTGGGCGGTGCCCAGCTCTACTTCAGCAACATCTTTCAGCAGCACCGGGCGATCCCCCCGGCGGCCGGCAACGGGGACTACTCCAAAGGCAGGAATGCCCTCAAAGCCAATGGTGAGATTGCGGATGTCATCAAGAGAGCCGAACTCATGAGTCGCCCTGATCGGGAAGTTCTTTCCTCCCTGGTCGATATCCCCGCCGGGAAAGCTGGTGTTGTTTTCCCGAATTGCGGTAGACACCTGCAGCATGGTGAGACCCAGGTCGGCAAGCTTATCGGTATCTACGATAACGTTGACTCGCTCGTCCAACTCCCCCAGCACGGTGACTTCAGCCACACCGTCAATGCGGTCGATTTTAGGAACAATTACATCATCGACGATGCGTTGGAGCGATGGGATGTCCCGATCGCCCAGAATACTGAGTTGAAGCACTGGGAAGGTGTTGTTGTTAATGCGGCTGACCAGGGGGGAGTCCACATTGTCGGGAAAATTGATCCCATTGATATTACTCTCGACCGTCCGCTCGGCTTCATCCATATCCTCGCCAAATTCGAAGGTTAAGAGCACAACTGACGTGTTTTCCGACGAGGTAGACTGAATCTGCTTCAGACCTTGAATCCCATCGATGGCTTCTTCAATGGGCTCGGTAATCTCCCGCTCGATGGTCTCCGGGTTGGCATTGGGAAAAATTGTGACAATTGTTATGTTGGGGAATTCGATATCCGGGAAAAGTTCGCGTTGCAGGCTTCGGTAGGTGACAACCCCAGCCACCAGGACCAGAACGATCACCAGCATGGTTACGGAGCGCCTCCGCAAGGCTAACCCGGTAAGAAAGGACACGCGTTAATCTCCTTGATATTCCAGCCGGATCAATGGGAAATTAGATCCAGCAGTTTTGTTCAATCCCAAGGCAGAAGCAGACCAAACCTTGAAGACTTGGCAATTACCGGACTGAGTAGGCTACCAACTCAAGCTGATATAACTATTACTCTGTTGCAGAAGACTCCGGAGCACCTTCGATTCTGGTCTTATCCTGTACCGCACGGCAGAGCAATTCCATTCCCCGCACCACTGTCTCCAGTTCTTCTGTGTCCAGACTTTCTGACAGTTCAACGATCCTCATCCGGCCGATGCTCCAGAACCGTTCAATTGCTGCCTGCCCCGGCCCGGTAAGCTGGCAGATCACCACCCGGCGGTCGGCCAGGTCGGGCGTTCTCTCCACCAGGTCCTTGTCCACCAACCGGTCAATGATGCTGGTGGCGGCCGAAAGTGTGGTGCCCAGGCAGTTGGAGATGCTGCCCATGCGCTGAGGGCCCTGATGCTGAAGCACCGCCAGGGTCTTGATCTGCGGGATAGTCAGGTCCAGCCCTTCCCACTCATCCAGTGGGCGGCAATGCATCTGCTGGTTCATCTGCTCAACCAGCTCTACAAACCGCTCGGTCAACTGCTGTTTGTGATTATCCTGCACAACGTCCTAATAGTTCAGGTCAGTCCAAATATTATATTGATGCGAATGATTGACTGTCAATGAACAATTCACGCCATATTGCGGGCCTTTGGCGGCTTGGGTCGAGAAACGCATCGATTCTGGAAATTGCCCAGCGGTTGGGGTAGACTTGGCCTGGCCGACGGAAGCAAGGAGTCAACCCATGAAGTTTGGACTGTTTACCCATATCCCCTGGCCGGAAGGCGCAGAACCCCAGCAGCTATTTGAGGAAGTGACCCAGCAGGCAATACACGGCGAAGAGCTGGGCTTTGAGAGCATCTGGTTGGCCGAGCACCATTTCACCCGCTACGGTCTGGGGGCATCGTCCCTGGTCATTGCCAGCAGCATCGCCGCCCGCACCAAGAAAATCCGGCTGGGCACCGCGGTGCTGGTGCCACCCCTGCATAACCCGATCCGGCTGGCGGAAGACACCGCTACTCTGGACGTGATCAGCGGAGGACGTTTGGATGTTGGTTACGGACGGGGGGCCGGCGGGTCCGAGTACACCGGCTTTAACCTGGACCGGGAGGAAAGCCAACAGCGGTTCCAGGAAGCGATCGAAATGGTCCAGGGTCTCTGGACCACTCCCGAGTACACCCACCAGGGCCGGTTCTATCGCGCCAACAAGACCAATCTGGTGCCGATGCCATTACAGAAGCCGCATCCGCCGGTCTACATTGGGGCCACCCGTACCCTGGAAACCCTCAAGTTCGTGGTTTCCACCGGTCACTCGCTCTGTATCGGCGTGGTGCTGGACCACACTGACGCCATCGACCTGTGCCAGCGCTTTGCCGAAATGTCGAAGGAGGCGGGCTTCAACGTTCCCATCTCCGGAATACCCTTCTTCCGCTACTTTTACGTGGCAGAGACCGAGGCGCAGGCCCGCCAAGATACCGAAGCGGCACTGAACTGGACGCTGGACGTGGGCCAGTGGCGACGGGCGTTCACCGAGGGCAGCGAGGTCTACCACAAGCTGGAGGACTGGCGCAAAACGCGCACTGAAATGCCGCCCAGTTATGACTATCTGTTCGAAAACCGGGCCATCATCGGCTCACCGGAGCAGTGCATCGCCAAGATCAAAGCCCTGCAGGACCAGGGCATCGAGTACTTCGGGCCCAACTTCTCCTTTGGCAACATGGAGCACCAGAAAGTGGTCAAGTCGATGAAGTTGTTCGCCAAAGAGGTGATGCCGGCGTTCCGGTGAGGACCAGATGAGGCGAGACCTCCTGGGCAGATTGCCAGTCAGTGGGGCCCGGCCCGGCTGGCCGCCCCGTCATGGGGCTTTGGGGCTGGCCCTGGTGGCGGTGGCCTGGCCGGCTTCCTGGCTGCAGATCGGGCCGCTGGCCGAGTACGCCTTCTTCCCGCTGTGGCTGGGCTACATCCTGATGGTTGACGCGCTGGTGCTGCGACGCAAGGGCGCTTCTCGGTTGACCGGCAATCCCCTGGCCTTCTGCGGCATGTTTCTAGCCTCGATTCCGCTGTGGTGGGCCTTTGAAGGGATCAACCACTTCACCCAGAACTGGCATTACCTGGGCGCGGAGACGTATTCTCCGCTGAAGTATGCATTGGTGGCGTCGTGGCATTTCTCCATTGTCATCCCGGCCGTGTTTGAGACCGCCGATCTGGTCGGCTCCTTGAGCTGGGTGCAGCGATGGCAGCACGGCCCCAGGTTGCCCATCTCCCGGCGAACCCTGATCGCGTCGATAGCCCTGGGGCTGCTATCGCTGGCCGGGGTGGTTTTCTGGCCCCGCTACGCCTTCTCGGTCACCTGGCTGTCGCTGTTCCTGCTGCTTGACCCCATCAACCACCTCTGGGGACGGCCCAGCATTCTGGCGCAGGTGCGCCGGGGGGACTGGCGGACGGTGGTAGCCTTTGGTCTGGGCGCGCTGGCCTGCGGCTGGTTCTGGGAGATGTGGAACTACTGGGCTTTCCCCAAGTGGGAGTACAGCATCCCCTTTGTGGAGTTTGCCAAGGTGTTTGAGATGCCTTTGCTGGGCTACGCGGGCTACCTGGCCTTTGGCCTGGAGACCTACGCCGCCTACCATTTTCTGGCGGGGGTGGTGGAGCGGGTGGGGAAGATTCCAAAGCGTTTCTTGCCAGTGGGGGGCGGGGCCAAGCCTAAGTAGCCTGGCGAAGTCCCCACGTCCATGTCTCTGTTTGGCGCAGGGGATAAGGCATTTGCGCCGCCTTAGCGAATAATCACTCAGCGATGCGCGCCAAAAAGATCAAGCCATCTTCAACTCTTCTCTTGATTGTAACTAGAGTTGACCAATCGTATAGTCCAGCCTCACCATGAGTAGCGGAGTTCAGAACGTCAAAAAGCTCCAGGATATTTTGGATGTCTTCGTCGACAAATTCCCCTATATCTACGGTTGTGAGCTCGCTTCGCTGTAGGAGAAATTGTATCTTCGCCCGCCTAGTAGGCGTACCTTGTTGAGTTTTCGGGCAATCGGGGATGAGACCGCGCGGGGCGTGCACCTGTGCATCAATCCGCTGTTGACGCTGGGACAGCTCAAGTCGTTGGTGGCTCGTTGCGACTTGCTCATTTGCAACGACGCCGGACCGCGACATTTCGCCAAGGCGTTCAACGTGCCGGTCGTTACGGTTTTCGGCCCGACGCATCCGCAGTGGACGTCCACGAGCTATGAGCGTGAGCGGATCGTCCGCATCGACGTGGATTGCGGTCCGTGTCAGCAGCCCATCTGCCCGCTGGGTCATCTGGACTGTATCAACGGTGTGACCGTGGAGGCCGTGTTCGACGCCTGCCGCGAACTCCTGACAACGCGTAGTGCGTCTGCAACGGGCGAAACCACCGGCGAGAGCCGTGGGCGGAACATTTCCGCGTTCGGTGGAGTTCGCGCGGAGCCGCGCCGTGTCCCGTGACGCATCTGATTTAACGCCCGACGACATTCGCTCACTCAACGACCTTCAGATCATCGGCGAGTATGAGGACGCGTTACGCACCGCCGGTCTGGACTCGCTGGACGCCCTGTTCGCTTAGTGTGACGCCGAGAGACTCGAAAAGGCCGGGCTTGAATCCTGGCGACAGCGGCTTCGATTCACGCTTGGCGTCAACGGCCGGCAACAGACCGTCTACCTCAAGCGATTTCACAATCCGCCGAGGAGCGCCCGGCGCGAGCTTCGTCGATCGGGTAGCGGCGCAGCCAGCACCGCCGGGATGGAGTGGACCT
>JACZRM010000013.1 GCA_022576105.1 Chloroflexota bacterium
CGAGCCTGTCTAGGGATCGCCCTGAGTTTATCGAAGGGACATGCTTGTCGAAGGGCGTCCTAGCACGATTCCAAAAGTGAGACCTAAACCCGACTTTTGGAACAAGGCCGTGCCGAGGCGCCTAAGAACAGTTGACCCAATGAAATGCAAGTTGCCCTGAGGAGCGAGGGAATCCCCCTGCATCCCCGTTTAGGAAAGGACGAGAGTCGCTAGCCCCCTTGGCCAAGGGGATTTTAGATTGCTCATCACCGGGTGGGCTCTTAGTAATTTTGTGAGAGGCTGTTAATGGGGAAAATAGAAGAGGCCGCCCCGTAACTGGGACGACCTCAATTTGGTTCTCGGAACCTAATTGGTCAACGATGGGAAGAAGGGATTACTCCGCTAAGGCCTCCGAGAATATTACTCTTGGTTTAAAAATCCTTTGAACTAACTGACTACCGCTTGAGCACCGATCAACTAGCGATCAACTACCGGTTCACTACCGAGATGCTACCACCGGGGACTCTAAATGCGCGTTGGATAAATGACTCAAAATTCACCGATTTCCACCCATCCCAATCCATTTTTCGAGTCCCTCAATGCCCCCGGTGGCAGTTTCAACTGGTTACTTAGACGGTGCCCGGCCCACTCTCCACTAAAGAAAAGCCGGCTAGACGCCCTCTAAATCTGGGTTATCGAAAAAATCCCCGTTTGCCTCCAGATTGCCGGCGTAGGAAGCTGGGAACATCCATCTCCTCCTCGGTCTCGGGGGAAACGTCCTGCAGCAGGCGTTGCAGTTCGGCTTCCCGCTGCTTCTGATTGTCCTGAATGACCGGGAACGCCGCCGCGATCATGGTCATTTTTACTTCATCGTCCAGTCGGGGATCCCGGCTGGTGCCGAAGATGATATTGGCGTCCGGGTCGGCCATGTCCTCGATCACCTTGGCCGCGTCCTGGACTTCTTGCAGAGTCAGGTTGTTGCCGCCGGTAATGACAAACAGGATGCGGCGGGCGCCATCCATTGCTATGTCCAGCAGGGGGCTGCGGGTACACATTCTGGCGGCATCGGCTGCGCGATTCTCGCCCTTGCCCTTACCAATAGCCATCCAGGCCGGACCAGCGCCGCTGAGAATGGTTTTGACGTCGGCAAAGTCGACGTTAATTTCACCAGGTACGGTAACTACCTCGGCGATCGCCTGGATACCCTGCTGCAGGACCGAGTCAGCCATCTTGAGAGCGTCTTCCCAGGTAAAGGTCTGCTCTTTGTGGGTGTTCAACTCCAGCAGCCGATCGTTGGGGATGGTAATCAGGGTATCGACATGGTCCTTGAGCCGGGCAATGCCTTCCTCGGCGTTTTTGCGCCGGGCGGCGGCCTCAAAGGAGAAGGGGCGGCTGACCACCGCAATGGTTAGTGCGCCACTCTCCTTGGCAATCTGGGCGATTATAGGCGCGGCGCCAGTGCCGGTACCACCACCCATTCCAATTGCCAGGAAGACCATGTCGGCGCCTTCTACAGCCTTTTGAATTTCGGCCCGCGATTCTTCAGCGGCTTGGCGGCCCAGCTCGGGTTGAGCACCGGCGCCCAGACCACGGGTCAGGTTCTGCCCCAGGGCAATGCGATGGGAAACGTCGCACCGAAACAGATGCTGAGCATCGGTGTTCATGGCATAATATTCCACTACCGGCAACTTTTCCTTGTACATCCGGCTGACGGCGTTGCATCCTCCACCACCGATGCCCAACACCTTGATCATGGGGACGCCGCGAGCAATCTCTGGCACCAGGTTCAAGTTCTCGTTAAGATCGCCGCTTGGTTCCCAGGAAGCCGAGTTGTCTAACACCATAGTATGATCCTCCGCACGATTTTGAATACCGAATATTTTTAACCTAACGCCCAGTCCAGATACGGCCGCAACTGGCCAAATATGGTCGGTCGTTATTTTCTACCCACTTTATGATTCCTGGTTGCACCTGACCAAATCAGTAATTGTTACCCAGCAATCAACCCACACCTACCGGACCGCCCGCTCTTTGGGCCGGCTGAATTTACGAAACAGGTTCCGGTAAGACCCACCTCCGTTCTGGTAAATGCGCCGCTCGCCCTGGTGTTTTATTCCCCAGAGCAAGGCTCCCACGCCAGCGGCAAAAGCCGGTTTGCTAAGTTGCGAGGGCAATCCAGCGATACCATCGGGGTAAGCGATACGCACCGGGCCGCCCAACGTGTTTTCCATTAATTCTTTCAGGCCGGCCATTTCAGCGGCGCCTCCAGTTACCACCAGCCCTCCGGTGGGCAACTGGCGCAGTCCAGCCTGGGTCACCCGCAGCATGATTATCTTGAGCATCTCCACCATGCGCAGGTGCAAAGGCTCACATAGCCCCCGACGTCTAACCACTCTCTTGGGCTGACCTTGGGCTCCCGGTATCACCACTTCTTCGTCCGCTCGAATCAGGCCTGGCAGAACATTGCCCCACTTGACTTTGATTTCCTCAGCCATGTGGTAGGGCACCCGCAACGCCACCGCCAGATCGCGAGTCAACTGGGTACCGCCCACCGGTATCACTGTTGAGTACCAGGGTTGACCATGACGGTAGATGGAAACATCGGTTGTTCCCGCGCCGATATCCGCCAAGACCACTCCCATCTCCCGCTCGTCGCCGGTCAGAGTGGCCTCACCAGAGGCGATGGAGTGCAGCACCAAGCCATTGACCGATGCCTTGTTCCCTTCAATGGCCTTGACCGTGTTCTTGATGGCGGCTGCTTCGCCCAACACTACATGGGCTTCCAACTGAACGTCGGTGGCATCCAGGCTGGTGGGATTACGCACGCCGGAAAGGCCGTCAACTTCGTAACCAATTGGGATCACATGCAATATCTCTTGGGTCGAACTAACGTGGGGTAAGGATGATTGGATCAGGCTATGCCATTGCTGCGGCGTCACGTCGCTCGGGTCCTCTACCCCATTGAGTTCAGCCTTGGTGTTGAGGCAAGAAATCTGGGTGCCGCTTACGGTGGCAAACACTCCTGAAATCACCCCTTTCCCCACATAGCGTTGCGCTTCTGCCAAGGCCGCCGCCACGGCCGCTTTAACCTCATCAATACTTTCTATGCGGCCTTTTTGGACCCCTTGAGAAGGTGCGATTCCCGTCCCCAGCACCTTTAGCTCTCCTTCGCTGCCCACCCGGGCCAGAATTGCACATACCTTGTTAGTGCCAATATCAACGGCTGTATAGTAAATATCCTTAGCCAATTGGTTATCGTCCTTTGAACCTGACCAGGCCCTGAAACCTGTTCAGGATCGAATGCTTTTTTACCGACGTCTGCGGGTTAAACGGTTGCGGGGATCGGCATCCCTATTCCCCGACCGCTCCCATCAAACACCGGGCCGGGTGCTCTGGGACCTGATTCGATGTGGATAGAAGGGACGCTTGGAATAGCCATTCCACTGGCCGTTCTCGGGATAAGTTACCTCCGAGTTACTCGAAAGCGTCTCATTAATCAGTTTTACTCTGGTCATATGCATCACAATTTCTCCGCCACTCGCATCTTGGCACTGCGGCTACGAGGATTTGCCGCCACCTCTTCGGCTGATGGCCGAATGATTCTGCGGTTGATCAGCCGCACGCTGGGTTGATGCTGACAAACGCACTGGGGAAGTTCTGGTGGGCAAATGCACCCGGCCGCCGCATCGGTTAGAGTATTTTTCACCAGACGGTCCTCCAGGCTGTGGTAGCTGATGACCACCAACCTGCCGCCGGACGCCAACAGCTCAACTGCCGCTTGCAGACCTGCCTTAACATTTGCCAGTTCGTCGTTTACCGCTATGCGCAGGGCCTGGAAAACGCGAGTGGCTGGATTTACGCGACGGCCTCGGGTCCGATGAATCACCCGGGCCACCAACGCGGCTAGCTCTCCCGTGGTATTAACGGGTCGGCCTCTAACAATGCCTCGGGCCACCGCCCGCGCCCTTGGTTCCTCTCCATATTCAAAGAACAGTTTTCCCAGCTCTGCTTCTGAATAGGTGTTTACGATATCGGCGGCAGTCAGCCTCTGGTTCACCGGGTCGTAGCGCATGTCCAGAGGTTCGTCCCGCTGGAAGCTGAATCCATAGCCCTCGGTGTCCACCTGGCGGGAGGAGAATCCCAGGTCCAACAGAAACCCATTTACATCGTTAATGCCATTGGCCTGCGCCACCTGGGCGACATCCGCGTAGTTGCCCTGGACTCCAATGAAGCGATGACCGAACTCTACCAACCTTTGCTGTGCCCGTGACAGAGAGCGAGGGTCTCGATCGATACCCAACACCACACCCAGTGGAGCCGACGCTGCAAGGACTGCCGAAGCATGCCCTCCCTCACCCACAGTAGCGTCCACATACACACCACCCGGCCGCACTACCAATTGCTCCACCACCTCCCGAAGCAACACCGGCTGATGAAAAGCTAGCTGATCCATATCGGCTCCCAACCCAGCAAATGGGTTTGGTTCACCCGTTTCGGCTGCTTCACACCCGCTACCTTTATTTATGGTTGCTACGAGAGACACCATATCTCCGAAGGAGCACCTCACTCTCTGGTCACTTAATCCGGGCGCGCAGGCAAAAGGCGTAGGTAGCCAACTCAGTGGCTAAAATACCGGTTTGCGGTGGCCAGTGCTAACCAGCCAAGGAGCGCCCAAATGGAGATCGTTTCGGCTGCCTTCCAAGGAATGGAGGCTAGCCTGCCCAGACCAGCGCTGTTACTGAACAGTGGTTCAGCCAGACCGGTAGTAAACTAGAGGAGACCCGAAGGTCCAATCCACCCAACCCCTCCACACACTCATCACGGTGAACTTACCAATCTTGTCAAGAGCGTGTCAACGGCTGTTGGGGACATTTTTAGACGAGTTTTAAATAAATATTAGAAAAGGTTGATTCCCCAGCTTTCACAGAATTTCCAGGACTGCCACCATCAGAGGACCAACCGCCGCAACTGCCAGAATGAATCAACCTAGAGCAGCCAATTGCCTGGCCCAGGCCTGTCCCATTCACAATAATTGCACCCATCCGTTACCAAATGCAGCTATGCTGCTGAAGGTTAGAAACTTCCAACCCCTGGGTGATTGTGCTATAATTTTCCCTGCCCACCTGAGCAATGCCGTAACTCCGGCTGCTCTGATCAGGTCTGGTTCCCAACAATCGTGGAGAGTTGGCGGTGAAGGTTACTAAAGAATCGGTGACTTCTATAGAAGTCACCCTTAATGTTGAAATGGACTCCGCAGACGAGGACCCGTTTCTCGATCGTTCCTACCGGCGGGCGGTAGGTCGCCTGCAAATCCCCGGTTTCCGCAAAGGCAAAGCCCCTCGCTCTATTGTTGAAAGCTACGTTGGCCGTACCGCGCTGGTTCAAGAAGCGCTGGACTTCATGATCCCAGAGACCCTGGACCAGGCGCTCAAGGACGAAGACCTGCAGGCCTTCGCTGAACCCCAGGTCGAAGTCCTGGAAATTGAGCCCGTGTCATTCAAAGCAGTGGTGCCCCTGGAGCCGGTGGTGGACTTGGGGGACTACCAGAATATCCGAATCGACAAAACTCCGGTGGAAATCACCGACGAACAGGTCAACGATGTGATCGAGCGATTGCGGCGGGAGTCTGCACCTTGGGAAACGGCAGACCGGGGAGTAGAGTGGGGCGATCTGCTGAACCTCAATGTTAAAGGGAGCGTTGACGATGAAGAGGTGGTTAACGACCAGGGCGTTGACTACATTCCGCAGGAAGACAACGTACTTCCTTTCCCAGGTTTCGCCGCCCACCTTGAGGAAATGACCGAGGGACAGGAAAAAGACTTTACCCTCACCATCCCGGAAGATTATCCCAGGCCTCAATTCGCCGGCAAAGAGTGCAATTTCCACGTTGATGTTCTTTCCGTAAAGGTAAAGAATCTGGCCGAGCTAGATGATGAGTTCGCCAAGGGTGTGGGAGACGGCTTTGAAACCTTCGACGCCTTGCTGGAACACGTTCGGGGAAGGCTGACCGAGGAAAGCGAGTATGAGGCCACGCGTGAAATCGAGATGAAGAGCGTGGCAGAGCTGGTGAGCATTGCCTCGGTGCAGGCTTCTGATGCCCTGTACCAGCGCGAATTGGAAATGATGCAGCAGGAAAGGCAACGCATGCTGCAGGGCCAGCGCTTGGACATGGACACCTATCTGAAATACATCGGTAAGACTGAAGAAGAATTCTTGGAGGAGCTTCGGCCCACCGCCAATGAGCGCCTGACCAGGTATCTGGTAATGCGCAAGTTGTCGCAGGAAGCGGCCATCGAGGTGTCGGACGAGGAGGTGCAAGAAGAGATTGAGGGCGCATTGGCCGACGCCGGTGAAAACGCCCAGCAGATGCAGCGCACTCTGTCCACCGACTCAGCCAAAGAAAACATCCGGTCCTCTATACTTAATAGGAAGGTATTACAGCATCTGGTAGAAATTGCCCAGGGCGCCAACGGCAGCGCCTTGACGTCGGGGGCCACCGACAGCCCGGAGGCTAGCGACAGCCCGGAAGCTGGGGATGCTGAAGAATCCACCACAGAAGCTGAAGAGCAACCTGAGGCTTCAACCGCCGAGAATACTGAAGAATCTAACGAAGGAGCATAACCCCATGTTGAACAACCCCTTTGATTCGTCACTGGGTGTTCCTAACTTTCCCCTGTTCAGCCCGCAGAACATCGTCCCCATGGTGATTGAGACCAGTCCTCGGGGTGAACGGGCTTTCGACATATACTCGCTATTGCTCAAAGAGCGAATAGTGTTCTTGGGTGCTCCAATTTCTGATCCAATATCCAATGTAATCATCGCTCAGCTTTTGTACCTGGAACGGGAAGACCCGGACAAGGGCATCAGCTTGTACATCAACAGCCCAGGTGGGGTCATCAGCTCCGGTCTAGCGATCTACGACACCATGCAGTTGATAAATTGTGAAATCTCCACTATCTGTCTGGGCATGGCCGCCAGCATGGCCACCATCCTGCTCTGCGGCGGGACCAAGGGCAAGCGATATTGTCTGCCCAACTCCACGGTACACATGCATCAGGCCTTGGGCGGAGCGCAGGGTCAGGCATCCGACATTGAAATTGCGGCTCGGGAAATCCTGAGGCTGCAGGATAAAATTCGCACCCTGCTTTCAAAGCACACCGGGCAGGACTACGACAAGATCGCCCGGGATACCGACCGCGACTTTTATTTGAACGCGGAACAATCGTTGGAATACGGCATAGTGGACGAAATCCTGAGCGGCGCTTCCAAAAACGGGGAGACATCAGACAACGATAAGAAATAGGGTCCAGCGCCCAATCTAAGGACGTTTGTTAGTGGCAAACATTGACTAGCATTTCAACTGACGCCAAGGCATCTCATTGCTCCTTTTGCGGCAAGCCGCAAACCAGGTCCAACCTGGTTGTGGCCGGCAAGGGCCAGGCGACTGTTTGCTACGAATGCATCAAGGTTCTGGGCCAGCTAATTGAAAGTGAGCAGCCCGCTCAACCAACCCGCCCCAAGGAAGATGGGCCGCTGGTCCCCCGGGCTATTTATGCCAGCCTGGACGCCTACGTGGTGGGCCAGGAAAAAGCAAAAAAGACCCTCAGCGTCGCCGTTTACAACCATTTCAAGCGAATCTGGAACGGCGCCAATAAGTCTGAGGTAGAGCTGCAAAAGGCCAACATTCTGCTGGTCGGCCCTACCGGCTGCGGCAAGACGATGCTGGCCGAAACATTGGCCCGCACCTTGTCGGTGCCGTTTGCCGTGTGCGACGCCACCTCTCTCACCGAGTCCGGCTACGTGGGCGAGGACGTGGAAAACATCCTGCTGCGGTTGATTCAGGCAGCCGATTGGGACATTGCCAAGGCCGAGCACGGAATCATCTACATCGATGAGCTGGACAAAATCGCCCGCAAAGAGGGAGTAAATCGCTCCATCACCAGGGACGTATCCGGCGAAGGCGTGCAGCAAGAACTGCTAAAGATAGTGGAAGGCTGCATTGCCAACGTCCCACCGCAAGGTGGCCGCAAGCACCCACATCAAGAGTTTCTGCAAATCAACACCAAGAATATCCTTTTCATCTGCGGAGGCGCTTTCGACGGGCTGGAGGAAATCGTCTCCCGCCGCATCACCTACAGCGGCTCGCAGATGGGGTTCCTCTCGGGTAGCCGCATCAAGGAAGAGGTCGATTCCAACGTTCTTAACTACGTAACGCCAGAAGACTTGTTGGAATTTGGGTTCATACCCGAGATGGTAGGACGCCTGCCAGTGGTCACCATCCTGGAATCATTGGACCGAGAGGCTCTGATCAAGGTATTGACCGAGCCCAAGAATGCGATTGTCAAGCAGTATCAGCAGTTGTTCAGAATTGACAACGTTGAATTGGAGTTTACCCAAGCAGCGTTGGAGGCGGCGGCGGAGAGAGCGCTCCTTCACCAGACCGGCGCTCGGTGCCTGCGCTATGTGGTGGAAGATACTTTGATGGAAGTGATGTACGAGCTGCCGTCGCTGGAAAATGTAGCTCGCTGCGTGGTCGACCGGGACGCCATTGATGGCGAAGCCTCCCCGGAGTTAATCACCACCGACGGCAAGAGTTTCCGGCTCCCCTACGAACCAATAAAGAAGTTGGCCTAGCAGTTACCCTCTATAGTTTTTCTTAATCGAATTTTCACCGCCGTCAGTTCGGCACCCTGATCAAGCCATCTTCCGCCATTTCCCGGTCAATCGCTGCATCCAGACACAAACCGTGGGGCGCAGCCACATTCAGAGGTTCCCTCTTAGCGTCCAGCAGATTCGCCGGCCCAGGTATTACCTCCCCGCCGGCAACCGCCCGCAGCGTCTCAAAAAGCAGGTAAGGCTCCCTCTGGTATTCGACTTCTCGTATCAGCTTGAATAAGCCATAGTCCTCGCCCTGATCCGCCTTGATGCCAGTCAGATTATTTTGACTCGCATCCCGCCAGTAATCGCCGAATTCTTCGCCGTCAATCGGGACAGTGCAGTAGGAAACCACCGGGCCCCGGTCGACCTCTTCGGTGGCCAGGTGAATCATGGCCCCGGTGCGGGATGCTCTGGTCTCAATCAACTCCCAGATGACCTCTTGCCAGGTCCCGATGGGGCCATCCGGCAAGGCCGGATGCAGGTTCAGGAAGTGGAACTGCCGGCACATGGCGCTGCTCAAAATAAGCATGTATCCAGCCAGAACACAAACATCAGGGCGGTAATCTGGGAGCAAGTTCAGCGATAACCGGTCATACTCCTCCCGATACTGGGCGAAGCGCCCGCCCCTGGATTTACGGAACTGGGTCGATGAAAGGGTGATCAGCGGGAGGTCATAGCTATTGACCAGGTCAAAAAACTGGTCCGACCCCTGGGATTCTCCCTCCGACCGATTGCTGAAAACGAACTGGATACGGGCATCCAGCTTGCCCGAATCGATCCGATCCTGGACGAATCGCAACAGTCCACGGGAACCCTCACCCCGTCCGGTGGAAAACCAGCCGATATTCAGCAACTCAGCACTCCGGCGCCTCATCCCAGTCCAGATCATCCCGGCCATCCGAGCCAGAATAGCTCTCCTTGAGCTGGGTTATTTTCAACTGGGTCTCATTCAAAAGCAAGTTGCACCTTTGCACCAGGGCCATCCCTTGTTCGTAGACCTTGGTGGCCTGAGCCAAAGGCAGCCCGCCGGCCTCCAAAGCCTGGGCGGTTTCGCCCAAGCGGCGAAACGCCTCCTCAAAGGTGATGGTTCCCAGTTCGTCGTCGGGTTCTGATTTTTTCGGCCTTGGCATGGGAGGTCAAGTCCTTATTGCTGGATGGGGTTTATAGTCTAACGCTCAGGAGCAGAACAAGGAAGAGGTTTTCCCACTACAGCAGCCGCTCCATGCTGGGGGTTTGAACCGAGACCTTACGCCGCTTGCCGCGAGAGCCAGCCTTAGCGCCGCCACCGGCCGTGGCGGGAATCGACCCATCGGAAACGGTGATGGTCAGAGCATCGCCGCCCTGCACCTGCTTGGCACTGGTGACAACCTGCCCGTCTTGGCCCAGTTGCACCACTGAGAACCCCCGGCGGAGGATGGCTGCCGGGTTCAATGCCGCCAGACGTTGTTGCAGGCCGCCAACTTCTATCTGGGTCAGTTGCAATCGTTTGGCCAGGGAGTCGTTGACCACCCGGCCCAAGTCGTCAATCCGCCGCCGCCAGGTTTCCCAGTCGGGCAATCCACTGGACAGACGCTGGGTCAATGTAGAGACTTCACCCGCCATGCCCTGCATCTCTAAGGAGATGGCCCGATGACAACGCAGGGCCAACTGGGCCAAATCCTGCCTCAAAACATTGCGGTCGGGCACCACCAACTCCGCCGCCGCCGAGGGTGTCGGCGCACGAAGGTCGGCCACCAGATCGGCAATGGTCACGTCGGTTTCGTGACCCACCGCGCTGACCACCGGGATCCGGCTGGCGTAAATGGCCCGCGCCACCGTCTCTTCATTGAATGGCCAAAGCTCCTCCAGAGACCCTCCGCCGCGAGCCACGATTATCAGGTCGGAACGCCCGTCACGGTTCAGGCCCTCAATGGCTGCAACCAGGTTGGGGGCAGCCCGGTCGCCCTGTACCTGGGAGGGAGCGAGCAGCAACTCTACCAGTGGATAGCGGCGCTGAATCACGTTCTGTATATCATGGAACACCGCACCCGAAGGCGAGGTTACAACGCCGATGACCTGCGGAAATTCGGGCAGGGGCCGCTTGCGAGACTCTTCAAACAGGCCTTCAGCCCCCAAGCGCATCTTGAGCTGCTCCAGCTCCAGGGCCAGCTCGCCGACGCCTTCGGGCATGGCCAGATCGACCACAAAGTCGGCGGAGCCCCTTGGTTCGTAGAAACTCAGGTGCCCGTGGGTGGAGACCGAGGTGCCGTTGGCCAGCAAGTTCGCGCCGGTCTGACCCTTGAACATGACGCAGTTCAGGACTGCCTGGCCGTCTTTCAGCGTGAAGTAAGAGTGGCCAGTGGCCGAGACTCGTAGGTTGGAAACTTCACCCAGCACATACAGGTCAGTGAGCAGCGGGTCTGCTTCCAGCAACTCCCGGATATAGGCGGTTACCTGGCTAACTGTGTAGACCGCCACCGGTTAGCTAACTCGCTCGGTATACTCTCCGGTGCGGGTATCAACCCGGACAATGGTGCCAGGGGTGATGAACGTGGGAACGGTGATGCGCAGTCCGGTTTCCAAAGTGGCGGGCTTGTTGCCGCCCTGAGCGGTATCGCCCTTGAAGGCGGGTGGTGTATCCACCACTTCCAGCTCGACGTGAATCGGCGTATTGACGTTGATGGGAGCACCCTTATAGAAGACCATCTCGACGATCATGTTTTCTTTAAGGTAGTCCAGCGTGTTGGACAACTGGTCCTTGGTCAGTTCGTATTGGTCGAAGGTTTCCTGGTCCAGAAAATAGAAATATCGGCCGTCGGTATAAAGGTACTGGGCCTGCCGGTTATCGATTTCAGCCACGGTGAAGTTGGTGTGATATTGCTGGAATGTACGTTCCACCACCGCCCCGGAAATCAGGTTCTTCATCTTGATTCGGGTGACCGGCGCCCGCTGCTGCATCTTGTGCCGCTCGTAATCTATGACCTGCCAGGGCTGACCGTCCAGCTCAATAACCATGCCCCGGTTTAAATCGCCAAAGTTGATACTCATACGGGTCCTCCCCAGAATGCCTAACAGAATACCGGACCTGTCATTCTGAACCGGAGCGAAGTGAAGGTGAAGAATCTTAGATTCTTCGTCGCTACCCTCCTCAGAATTACATGAATATTTATTCTGCTTGGGATTTTAAGTATCTTAAGTTTACTTTAACTTGGGGGGATAAAACCAGTGGGAGGAATCCGCTCACTTGGTGGCCTTGCTCAGCGGTCTGGCCCCGGCTGCTTCCAGCAGCACAATATCTTCAATGCGGACGCCTCCCCAACCGGGAATGTATACCCCAGGCTCAATGGTGAACACCGAACCAACCGCCAGAATATCCTGGGAATCGGGCCCAACGCGAGGGCTTTCATGCACCGCCAGTCCTACCCCGTGTCCCAGGCTATGACCGAAATGGTCTCCGTGACCCGCTTCCCGAATCACCGACCGGGCCAGATTGTCGCATTCCGCGCCGGTCATACCCGGGCGGACGATGGACATGGCGGCAAGCTGTGCGCCCAGCACGATGTCATACACCTTGCGAAAGGTCTCATCCTCTTGGCCCAAGATGATGGTGCGGCTGATGTCGCTGCAGTAGCCGCCCACCTTGGCCCCCATATCGATCACTATCGGCTCGCCCAGGCCAATCACCCGATCGGTGGGCCGATGGTGGGGCATGGCGGCGTTGGGGCCGGAGGCTACAATTGTCTTGAAGCTGGCAACTACTGAACTAAGGCTTCGGGAACCAAAATCCCGCATGGCCTGCTCCATCCTCCAGGCAACTTCTTGCTCGGTCAGACCAGCTTGAAGCGTAGGACGCACCGCATTCATGGCCGAGTCCGAGGCATCGATGGCCCGCTGCAATAAGACCAGTTCTTCCTGATCTTTGATGGCCCGCAACTCTTCGACCATCCCCAGGACTGGCATCAAAGATAGGCCGGTCAGGACACTCTCCTGCTTAACCGCCTCGACCAAACGGGAGTGTGCCGCCACAGTCAAGTGTTCACTCTCAAAGCCCAGACGCTGAACTCCGCTGGATTTCAGCGAATCGACCAGCCAGTCCCATCCGGGGCGGAGCTGGATGACCGGAAAGTCCTGTACCTGTTCGTGGGCCTGCTGGGTGTAGCGAGAGTCGGTGTAAAGCTCGGCGCGGTCTTGAGTGATCAGCAAATAGCCAGCGGAGCCGGTGAACCCGGACAAGTACCGCCGGTTCTCCGGGATAGAAACCAACAGGCCATCCAACTGGCGCTGTGCCAGTGCTTCAACCAGCCGCTGAACTCGTTGATTCATTATCTTAGTCGCTAGGACTTGGCGTCTTGGAGCAGGCCAGCCATTATTTCCAGCGCGGCGGTGTAGCTGCGCCAGCCGAACCCGGCAATCTGCCCTTTGGCGATATCGGCAATAATCGATTGCCGCCGCCATTCCTCACGGGCGTGAATGTTACTCAGGTGAACTTCAATTACCGGCACAGCGGCATCGATCAGGGCGTCTTTAAGCGAATGGCCATAGTGGGTCAGGGCGCCAGGGTTGATTACAATTCCTTCAATGGAACCCCAATTCTCCTGAATGCAATCAACCAGACTCCCTTCGGCATTGGACTGAAAAAAGGCGACCTCCAACCCCAATTCCTGGGCCTTGTTGGTAATTTCCTGGTTCACCTGCTCCAAGGTCATCGAACCGTAGATGCCCGGGTTTCTGCGTCCCAGGAAGTTGATGTTTGGGCCGTTCAGCACCAGTATCTTGGTCATGGACGCCTCTTATCGATGTGTGGTGGTGGGTCGGGAAGCCGTAGGCTACCGCATGCAGTGCGCAAAATTCCAACTATCCGTGCGGTATCTCCCCGATTTCCCGCTTTCCGCAGGCTTCAACCAAGCCAGTTCTCAATAATGTGCAGTTGTCATTCTTCAGTCGCGGAGTTTACCCTGAGCAAGGCCGAAGGGCTCCTTCAGAATCTCAGATTCTTCGCCTCCACTGCATTTCGGCTCAGAATGACAAAAACTAATTTTCGTGATTAGCGCCCGACGCGCGGGGGTGGAAGTTAAGATAGGCGTTCCTGGCTTCCTGATTGGTCACATGGGTGTAAATCTGCGTGGTGGTGGGACTGGAGTGTCCCAGCAGTTCTTGAATCACCCTCAAATCGGCGTCACCCTCCAGCATGTGGCTGGCAAAGCTATGACGCAAGGTGTGGGGATGGACACCGTTGCGCAGCCCGGCCCGGGCCGCGTAATGGCGGACCAGCTTCTCAAAGCTGCGGCGGGAGAGCCGCTGGCCGTAGCGATTCAAAAACAATGACCCAGTGCTGCTGGCGGCCAATTTGGGTCGGCTATCCTCCAGATAGTGGGCCAAAGCTTCTTCGGTCGGTTTTCCATACAAGACCCACCGCTCTTTGGAGCCTTTGCCTCGCACCAGAATTTGCCTACCCGCGCGATCAATATCTTCGATGTTAATCCCTTGAACTTCGGCCAGACGCACGCCGCAAGAGTAGAGTACTTCCAAAATTGCCCGGTCGCGTATTCCATAGACGTCGGAGATGTCCGGGGATTCCAGGAGACGGTTTACTTCCCGTTTGCTCAGGAAAGTGGGGAGCGGCTTCTCAACCTTTACCTGAAAGGTGCGTCCGGCGGGAACCGGGTTGGAACTGAACCAGCCCTCCTGCACCAGGAAGCGATAGAAGGAACGCAAGGCGGTCAACTTGCGGGTTATGCTGACCCGGGCGTACCCGTCTCGGCCGCCCTTGGCCGAAGTGGCCAGCCAGGCCAGATAACCTCGCAGCATCTGGCGATCCATTCCCAGCAGGTCCAATCCTTCTCCGATCAGGTACTTGAAGAAGGACTTCACGTCGTCCAGGTAAATGCGAACGGTATTTTCGGAAAGACCCCGCTGGCCCCGCAAGTACACCTGATATTTTTGAATCAGCGCGCCGTAGTCTGCATTCCCAGAGCCCTGGGGATGTTGATCCCGCGACTCCACAAATGATTGCCCGCTGCCGCCCGCCAGAAAAGGGGCCTTTACTTGGGTCACGGCAGCCGGTCTAGTCGCCAACGGAGGCGGCAAGCTCTTTTTCGTTGGCAATAGGAGGACCGGTCCAAGCGCAGACGGTACAGGAAACGCCATCCGGTGCTTCCTCAACCATCAGGCCGCCGCACTCCGGGCAGGGGTCAACCAACGGCCGCTTGTTGAGGATCAGGTCGCAATCCGGGTAACGAGAGCAGCCGTAGAAAGGCCGACGTCGGCCCCGGGACTTTCGCTCGACGATGTCGCCGCCGCATTCAGGCTTGGGACAGGTGACGCCGATCCGGTTCAGTATGGGCTTGGTGGTGCGACAATCCGGGAATCCGGTGCAGGCAATGAATTTGCCAAATCGACCGGTCTTGATCACCATGGGCTTGCCGCAAGCGTCGCAGATCTCGTCGGTTTCCTCTTCGATCTTGACCCGGGGCATGTTCTCTTGGGCCTCGGCCAGGGCCTTCTCAAAAGGCCCATAGAACTCCCGGAGCATGGGCACCCATTCCCGTTCGCCCTGGGAAACCTCATCCAACTCTTCTTCCATCCGCGCGGTAAAATCCAGGTCCATGACGTCGGTGAAGTACTCAGTAAGGAGCTCGGCGACGGTGATGCCCAGTTTGGTGGGCGTCAGGCGGGTCTGTTCCTTTTCCACGTAGTTTCGGTCCACCAACGTGCCAATGGTAGGCGCGTAGGTGCTGGGTCGGCCAATACCCTTCTCTTCCATCAACTTGATCAGCGTAGCTTCAGTGAAGCGCGGCGGCGGCTGGGTGAAGTGCTGGATGGTTTCTAGATTCAAACAGTTCAGTGCATCGTTGTTGGCCAGCCTGGGCAGCAGCCTCCGGTTGTCGTCATCGTCGGCGTCATCCTTGCTTTCCAGGTACAGCGTGCGAAAGCCTGGGAACTTGAGCACCGAGCCGGTGGCCCGAAACATGTAGATGCTGGATGATTCCTGGCAGGCCGCTTCAATATCCACGGTGGTGGCTTCAGAAAGCGCATCGGACATCTGACTGGCCAGCATTCTAGACCAGACCAGGCTGTACAGATGGTGCTGTTCACTGCTCAAAGAGCCTTTCAACGACTCCGGGTCGCGGCGGATAGAGGTGGGGCGAATAGCCTCGTGGGCTTCCTGGGCCGCCTTGGCCCTGGTCTTATACACCTTGGGCTTATCCGGCGCGTACTCCTTCCCATAGCGGCCCCGAATGTACTGGCGGGCTTCATCCACCGCCGAACCGGCAACTTGGACCGAGTCGGTGCGCATGTAGGTGATCAAACCTACCGAGCCTTCTCCGGCAACGGTTATACCCTCATAAAGCTGCTGGGCGATCATCATCGTCCGCTGGGCGGTAAACCGCAGCTTGCGTCCAGCTTCCTGCTGCATGGTGCTGGTGGTGAAAGGCGGCGCCGGACGCTGTCGAACGTTACGCTTCTTGACATCGGCCACCGTAAAGGCTGCGCCCTTGAGTTCAGCCTGGTAGGTCTGCGCCTCGTCCTCTTTGCCAATGGTCAGCCGACCCTTCTGGCCCTTTTGGGAGTGCAGGGTTGCGGTAAAGGTCTCCCGCTTGGCCGCCGGGTCGGTTTGCTGATGTAAATTGGCGTCAATGGTCCAAGATTCTTGCGGGACGAAGGCCTGAATCTCCCGCTCCCGGTCAGTCACCATCCGCAGGGACACCGACTGCACCCGTCCGGCGGACAGGCCCCGCTGCACCCGGCGCCAGAGCAGGGGGCTGATCTGATAGCCCACCAGACGGTCGAGAATACGGCGGGCCTGCTGGGCGTTAACCAGACGCATGTCGATTTCCCGGGGGTTTCGGAAGGCCTCTTCAACAGCTTGCTTGGTTATTTCGTGGAACACCACCCGCTTGGGGGGGTTGGCATTCTGGTCCCAACCGGCGGCGGTCTGAATGTGCCAGGATATGGCTTCACCCTCCCGGTCCGGGTCGGTGGCCAGGAAAATCTCGGTAGCGGCGTCGCCGGCCTTTTTCAGGCTATTGAGCAGGGTACGCTTTTCCTTCATGGTCACGTAGGATGGCTCAAAGTCATGCTCCAGGTCCACGCCCAGCTTCCCTTTCAAGTAGGAAAGAAGGCCGTCGGCGCCGCAGAGCGCGCACGGCATCGTCCCGCAGACGCCGAGCACATACTTCCCAACGGGCCGGCGGTGATACATCGTGTAAAACGTGACCAACTCCATCACCTCGGAGGGCTGGATGTCGCAGATCCCGGCAACCTCCTCCATGGTATCGGGCGAGATCCATCCCCTCTCCTCCTGAGCGATCCACAGCACGCCCATCACGCCGGAGCGCCGGTCGGGGTACTTCTTCATGACGGCGTCGATATCGGCCGACCGGGAATCGGTCAACTTGACAACTTCCGCCGGAGCGATCTGG